>CAMASI010000047.1 GCA_945861065.1 Klebsiella pneumoniae
CTAACTACGCATAGGCTGGTCCGCCTAACCCCCGGAAATCCGGCGGCCACGCAGTCTAACAAGTCGTGCTCTAACCGAGGACCCGCCAACCGCCTACGTCACAGTCCGTTCCCTCCGAATTAGGCCGGTCAGTCTAACAAGGCCCCAGGGTACCGCCGAGCGTGTAGGGCGGCCCCGACGGTCGCGTCGGCCGCCTGGGCCACGACCCTCCACCCACCGCGATAGCCGCGCCCGCCCACAGGACCCGCGCCATGACCCCTTCCCGCGTGTTTCGAATCGCCGGCATCTACGGCCTGTTCGCCGTGGTGCCCAACTACCTGCTCGAACACAAGATCGGCGTGGACATGCCGCCGCCCATCACCCATCCCGAGTTCTTCTACGCGTTCACCGGCGTGGCCCTCGCCTGGCAGGTGCTGTTTCTGCTCGTGGCCAACGATCCCGCCCGCCTCAGGCCCGTGATGCTCCCAGCAGCCTTAGAAAAAGCCGCCTTCTTCGGCACCGTCTTCGCGTTGTACGCGCTCGGGCGCTGCTCGGCCCAGATGCTGCCGTTCGCAGCCATCGACGGCCTGCTCGGGCTCGCCTTCGTGTGGTCCTGGCGCCACACGCCGGAGCCAGCCCTGGCGTAGGCTGCTACTGTTTGTCGGCGACGAACTCCAACCACACGCCGGTCCCCCCGCCCCAAACCACGGTCTCGCTCGCACGCGTGCTGTCGTACTCGCAGTCGAGTTTCAATACGTCTTCCGCACGGAAGGTCGCCGGCTCGTCGTAGATATACAGAAACTGCCAATTGAAATCCCACCGCGGAGCTTCGAGCAGGCACGCCTCTTCCCCACTCTGGCGCACGAGGCTCGCGTGCTCGCTGATCCCCATTTTGTGCAAATGCGGCGCGATCGCGAGAATCTCCTGGGTGGCAAGGGTGCTGGCGTCGTCGCCCGTGTAATCGGCAAGAGAAACTGATGACTTTTCGTGGTGTTCCGATTTCCCTGGTCCGGCTTCGAGGTCGCGTTGGGACAGTTCACCGACGACTACATGTTCGAGCGGGCCCAGCCGGTTGTCGAAGTGCGCGAGGGCCCTGCGTTGGACCGCTACATCGGCTCCATGCCCCCGAGCAGAATGTCGACCCGACCCTCCCAAGGTTGACCAACGAACAAGTCTTCGTACCCGTCGCCATCCATATCGCCGCCCGAGCCGAAGCCAACGGCGCCGAGGGTGTTTCGGCGGATCATCCTCCCACTTGTAATCGAACCCTGCCGTGTTCCCACCCGTTCGTCGATCCCAAACGCAACGGCCGACTCCGCGATGTCGTCGGCGAACTCGGACGGCGTCCTCTGAACCTTCCGCGGCCGTACGGAACCGTTCGCGCAGGCCGCGGAGAGGGGCCGCGTACCACGCGGCGGCCGGCCAGGGTCCCCGGCCGCGAGCCCCTACAGCCTACGCCCACCCTCAGGTGGGGTCGGCGAAGCGGTCGGCGGACGGGCGTGGCGTCAACAGGCCCCTCTCCGCGGCCGTATGACACCGATCGGGCCGGCCGCCCGCCGACGGCCCTTGGGCGCCCGGTGCCAACGGCTACCAACGGGTTTGGATCACGCCCTCGCCAGAACGCTAGAGCGCGCCGTCCGTCATGCGCAGTGTCTCAGCTCCCTACAACATCCACGACGAGTTTGATCCCCTCTTTGTTGCGCGGCGTCAGCGGCCCATAGGTGAACGGCTCCATCCCGAAATCTGCGTGATTAAAGTTCAGACTGCCCTTCGCCGTGAAGGAGTTCCCGGCCGCGCCAATCGCCAACGGCATTGTGATTCGTTTCGTGGCGCCCCGAATCGTCAGGTCACCCGTCACGTTGAATTTCCCGCTAGCGCCAGCCACACAGCCGGCGGATTTGAATGAGATTTGAGGGAACGACTCCGAGAACAGGTTCATCTTGCTGAGCATGTTCTTGACGATGGTCACCTTCGTCTCAGCGTCCACCGCGCCGTCCGCCGCTAGTTTCTCGCGTTCACGGCCCCCCGGCGGGTCAATTGCCAACGCCGTCAACGGGAATTGGATGTCGATCACGCAGGCGCTCGGATTGGCCGGATCCCATGTCACTGAACCCGTGAACGCGGAGGCTTTGATCACATGGTCGTGCGCGGTGATGGGCGTCCACCGTTCCGGGTCGTAGTAGGCCACCACGTACAGCCAACTCTTCGCAGCATCGAGTGCCCAGGTACGCACGGTGGGTACCGGCGCGGCAGGCGCCACAGGGGCCTCGGCGGGAACGCCCTCTTGCGCAAGGGCGCTCACACCCAGCCAAACGCTCAACAACAACGCGGACATTTTCGCTCCCATGCACACGTGTAGGACTGAGCGCTCCGCCGTGCAAGCGCCAACGTTAGTTTTGACGGAATCCGTCACATGCAATCGGTCACAACCTGTCGCCGTTTGTTGTGCTAATTGCGGTCACGCCAGCCACGGGGACACCATGATTGCCACGCTCGCCCTCACCTTCGCAGGCCTTTGGGTCGGATGTTCTACCGACAGCACACCCGACGAGACCGTGCCCGAAGTGTGCGGCAACGGCGCAGACGACGATGGTGACGGTGCGACCGACTGTAACGACTCCGACTGTTTGGCGAGTTGCCCAGAATTGTGTGGCAACGCGCTCGATGATGATGCCGACGGGAACACCGACTGCGCCGACTCGGATTGTGACGGTAGCTGTGTCGAAGATTGCGCCGACGCTCGCGACAATGACGGCGACGGCCAAGCCGACTGTGACGACAAAGACTGCAACCTGCCCGCGTGCGTCGAAGATTGCGGCGACAACCGAGACAATGACGGCGACGCGGCCATCGACTGCTCCGATACGGATTGCAACATCGAAAGTTGTGACGAGTTGTGCACCGATGCCCGAGACAACGACGGTGACGCCGCGGTGGATTGCGACGACGAAGACTGCGACGGGCTGTGCCCAGAAGACTGCGCGGATGGCCGCGACAACGACCTAGACGCCTTCATCGACTGCGACGACCCGGAATGCGAGGCCAGTTGCCCAGAAGACTGCAGCGACGGCGCGGACAACGACGCCGACGCCCTCATCGACTGCGTGGACCCCGAATGCCTTGGCACTTGCGATGCCGACGCGGACGGCTTCCTCAATGGCGACAATGGCGGAGACGACTGTGACGACCTCGATGCCGCTGTGAACCCAGACGCACTGGAAACCTGCAACGGCTGGGACGACGATTGCGACACGCTGATCGACCTCGACGACCCCGATGTGGACCCGTTGTCCTTGGTGCGTTTCTACATGGACGATGACGGTGACGGCTTCGGGGACCGTTTGGGTGGTGGGGTGTGGGCCTGCGTCGGTGACCCCGGCCTGGTGGACAACGACACGGACTGCAATGACAACGATCCCGCCATCAACCCCACCGCATTCGAAGTGTGCGACGACCAGGACAACGACTGCGACTCGCTCGTCGATGACGCGGACCCGAGCGTAGACCTTAGCACCGCGCCGACGTGGTGGATCGACGCGGACGGCGACGGTTGGGGCAGCCCCGGCGCATCGATCGTGTCGTGCCACAAACCCCCTGGCTACGCTGACAACGACGTCGATTGCGACGACGGGGACCCCATCCTCGGCGGGGCGCTCGTAGACTGGTACGAAGACAACGACACCGACGGGTTCGGCGCCGGCGCAATCGTCGAGACCGCTTGTTTCCCGTCGGACCCTTCGTTCGTCTACGAAATCGGCGACTGTGACGACGACGACGACCTCATCCACCCGGACGCGGCCGAACCCTGCGACCTCGTCGACAACGACTGCGACACGCTGTTCGACTGGGACGACGATTCCCACCAATGCGTGATCAACGGCAGCGGCCTCGGCGCCACCGTCGGCCAAATCAACCCCTTCAACCTCGACGCGGTCACCTCGGACTTCGGAACGGCCACCGCCGCCAACGGCGTATTCTTGGCGGTGGGTGTTGCAGACGGAAACGAAGGCGATGCCGGGGTGGTGTTGCTATACGAAAATATCGGCGGAACCTGGACCATTTCCAGAAGCTTCGACAGCGGGCTCGCGCCGGCCCTAGATGGTTTCGGCAGCTCGGTCGCGCTTGACGACAACAACCTGCTCGTCGTCGGCGCGCCCGACGCGGGCACCGGCGGGCTCGTGTACGCTTGGCTGCGCGACCCGGCGAGCGGCGTCTGGAACGCCGTGCCGAGTTGGGAGCCCCCCGACGTTGGGGTCGCCGACGGTGTGGGTGCGTCGGTCGCCGCCGATGGTGGCACGATCTGGGTCGGGGTGCCGGGCGACGACGCAGCCGGCAACGACGCGGGCGCGGTCTATGCGCTGAGCTTCGACGGCGTTTCCTGGAATGAAGAAGACCTGTTCGAAGGGTTGGGCGCGTTCCAGGCACTCGGAACGGTGGTGGACGGTTCGGGCCTTCAGGGCGTCTCCACAGCCCCCGGCACCGACGAGCTGTGTTTTCTAGACGCTGTGTTGCACGACATGGCCTGCGAATCCGGGACCTTTGGCGCCGTCGATGCCGCCATGGAGGGCAACCGCGTGGCAGCCGCCGCCCCCGGTACCGTAGATGTGTGGACCAAAATCGGGCCCCTGTCGTGGACGTTGACCACCTCCTTGCTGCCGGCCGTCGCGGCATTGCCCGGATTCGCCGCCAGTGTGGACTTCGATGGCGACCTCATCGCGGCGGGCGCACCCGACGAAGAGGCCCCCAGCACGTTCGTGTGGAAAGACATCGGCGGAACCTGGGTCAACGCTGCCCAGATTCTCGGTTCGAGTGGCCTGCCGTCGGACGTTCTAGATGTGACAGGGCCGTCCAGCTACCCGGCCGGGAACTGCATCCCTTTCGGTGATGGTTTTATCTTCGGCGACTTCATGGGCTTCGTGTACAAAGACATGCCAGCCTTCGATTTGGCGCCTGGCGACACCATCGCGTTTGACCTTTACGCCAAAAACGACGTAGACATCGAGATGAACGTGGCGATTGCCCACACGACGGTCAACGGCGGTACGGCAGAGGACTTCACTGGCTTTCTCCCCATCGCGAGTGGCACACCCACCACACCCCGCGGCAACCTCGTCTCCTATGACTACGAACTGGCGTGGGTTGCGGAATTCCCGGTCAGTTTTCCAGGCGGTGGCCTCATCGTGCGTTTCGAGCCAACCGGTGGGTACGCGCTCGATATGAATTGTACGCCGGTCATCACGGCCACGAACTCAGCGGACCCGTCGGGAAACTTCGTGTGGCGCTTCTACAGCGACCCAGACGGGAAGAGCCCGTGGGCTGGCGGCGACAGCTTCGTCATCGGCATCATGCGAATCACGTCCTCCAGCTCACCCAGCTTTGGCACGAACCTGTCCGTCTCCAACGATGAGGTGTTCATCGGCGCGCCCGGCAGCGCGTTCGACGGTACCATGGGTGAGTTGTCCAGCACGCTGCCCACCGGATTTGACGCGGCGTGGTGATGACACCTTGAGAGTCCCTACCGACGTGGGCCGCGCGATTCGCGGCGTCTTCACCGACATCGACGACACCCTGACCGACAATGGCCGCCTTCACCCCGCCGCCTTCGCTGCGATGGCTGAACTCCAGGCTGCCGGATTGTTCGTCGTGCCCGTGACAGGTCGGCCGTGGGGATGGGCCGATCAGATCGCCCGTCAATGGCCATGCGACGGTGTCGTCGCGGAAAACGGTGGTCTCTGGTGTTGGGTCGACGACTCAGGAAAAATGCACACGGGGTGGGCCCAAACCGAACAGGAGCGCCACGACAACCGCCAAAAACTGGACGCCGCCGCTCGCGACATTCTCTCGTCAGTTCCTGGGACGGCGTTGGCCTCCGACCAACCGTTCCGCGCGTTGGATTTGGCGATCGACTGGTGCGAAGCGGTCCCCCGTCTGGCGCCGCCCGACGTCTCAACGATTGTCCGCGAATTCCACGCCATAGGCGCGACCGCGAAAGTATCCTCTATTCACGTCAACGGGTGGATTGGAGACTTCGACAAACGCACGGGTTGCGCACAGTTTGTCGCCGAACGTTGGAATGAACAACTCGACCCAGAAGCGTGGGCCTTTGTCGGAGATTCTGGAAATGACGAGCCTATGTTCGCGCATTTTACCCACAGTTTTGGCGTAGCGAACGTGGTGGATTTCCTTCCGCAAATGCGTAGCAAGCCCACCTGGATTACCGCCGCGCGCGGGGGTTTGGGCTTCGCGCAGGCCGCAGCGGCGCTCCTGACCTCTCGGCGATAGTCGCCAGCATCGCGGGGTTGAGCGATGCGATTCCATCTGTTGATCCTGGGCCTCCTGGTCGCATGCGGCGGACCCAAGGTGCAAGACACCGCGCCCGCCACGACCAACGAGCAAGGCGGCAACGATGCCGACGCCGATACGGACGCGGACACGGATGCCGACACAGACGCAGACAGTGACAGCGATTCCGATTCGGATTCAGACAGCGATTCGGACACCGACGCAGACACCGATACCGACAGCGACGCCGACACAGACACCGGAACCACCTACACAGGCCACGGAGACAGCGATCTCGACGGCCTGACCGACGTCGAAGAGACGGCGCTCGGCACCGACCCGTTCGACGAGGACACCGACAACGATGGTTTGACCGACGGCGAAGAAGTCAACGTTGAAGAAACGAACCCGCTCGACAACGACAGCGACGATGACGGCCTCAACGACGGGGTCGAGGTGGACGGAACCTCCGACCCGCTGCTATTCGACACCGACGGCGACGGGCTCAATGACGGAGATGAAGTGCTCGTGTGGACGTCGGACCCAACCGATGTGGATTCCGATGGCGACGGCCTCGATGATGGGGAGGATGTGGACGCCGGCGGTGACCCCACTGACGCAGACACCGACAACGACGGGCTCACTGACGGAATCGAAGTGGATATCGGGACCGAACTCGACGAGGAGGACACCGACAACGACGACCTGACCGACGGCGAAGAGGTGTTGGGCTGGGACAGCAATCCCCTCGACAAAGATACCGATGGCGACACGCTCAACGACGGAGACGAGGTCAACGAATACGACACCGACCCTGCTTCCGCCGATAGCGATGGCGACTCGCTCGACGATCCGTCGGAGCTATTTGCGTGGCATACCGATCCAAACGATAGCGACACGGATGGCGGCGGGACGGAAGACGGCAAAGAAGTCAATGACGATGACACGGACCCACTCGACCCAAACGACGACGCAGACTGCATTTTCACGGTCGTGGATGACTACAGCCTGGCAGCGCCTGTGGGCGCCGTCATCGCGCCCGACAGCGTCATCGTGTCGTTCACAGGCGCCATCGACGGGAACGACCTCAATGACTACCGCCGAGACACCGACGGCGACGGCGCGCCTGAAGCGATTTCCACCCACGTCACCTTCACGGTGCTGGACGCGCTCGGCGTCGCCCTGTGCACGGTCGAGTATGACGGCTCCGACCTCAGCCCGTCCTTCGTGAGTTGGGCGACCGCGGGCGGTGATTTGTACCAACATTGGGACGTGACCGTGGTGGACGGCGTCACGGACTGCGGCCTGCTGTCCGTGGCCAGTTGGGGCACCGACGACATTCGCGACGTGATCGAAGCGATGTCGTGGGGGGTCGGCGTCGGCGAATTGGTTGACCTGGAAGACGACCTGATCGCGCTCGTTGGGGCCGATTGGGCGGCGGACTACGAACCCTACGTGATCGGCGCATGGGTCACCGCGGATCGGGTCACCGCCGTTGAAGTCGGCTGGTCGATCGGCTGGGAACGCGTTTGCGACTTGGTAGATACCGACGCACTCGGCGCTGAGCTACCGATCGCCAAACCCGTCGGCGTCGTCCCCGACGGGCTGTGGGAGGCCACCGGTCTCGTCTCGGTGTTCTTGGACGGCGAGATTCCGCCACCCGTGGGGCCTACGATCTTCGACGACTGCCCGGACGTCATCGGGACCAATGGCTACGGCGTCTACCACTTTGACGGGGACTTGAGCAGCTACGGCGCAGACCTCAACCTGGCCGTGCCGGGTCCCAGTTGTACCGGTGGGGCCTCGCTCGGCGAAGACGTCGTATTCCCGGTGACCGTCAACCCCAATGACCTCGTGCTTGCGGTGATGGGCGCCGGCCTCGGGGGCAATCCGAGCATCTCCATCCTCGAGGACTGCAACGACACATCGACCTGCATTTTCGGCTCGGACGACCCGGTGTTCAACCCCGAAGGAATCCTCGTGTACAATACCGGCGGAACCGCGGATTGGACCGTGCTGGCCGATTGCCGCAATCCAGGCTGTACCGACTTCACACTCGACGTCAGTGTGTTCGATTGGGCGCCTTCGGTCGATTCTTGCGCCAGCGCCATCGCAGGCTCCCGCTACGAAACCGGGGACTGGTACGTTGCGGGAACCCTCGCGGGTTTCACAAACGATGTGAACCTCGCGGACTTCAACCCCTGCACCGGATGGAAGACCGCTGGGCCCGATGGGTTCGTGGCGGTGTACGTGCTCGATGGGGAGCGCCTTGAAGCCGTGTACACCTCGTTCTTCTCGGACGCGTCGTTGTATGTCTTCACCGACTGCACGAGCCCCGCCACCTGTTTGGTGGGCGCAGATGACACGTTGGCGTATGACAAAGAATCCTTGTCCTGGCTCAATTCCACAGGCGCAGACATGGAAGTCTACGTCGGCGTAGACTGCTACGGAGCCGCTGGCTGCGCCGATTATGGCTTGGAATTGCATATCCATTGAGCGTCGTAGGCCTGTTCATCGCATGCGGTATTTGGACTGAAACGCCGCCCATTTCCGAGGCCGAGCCAGCGCCGGTCGAAGTCCCGGTGCCCAAAACCGACGTCGTCGTGTTCTTCGATCGGAACGGCGCCTTGGAGCCGGTGCCGCGCAAGGTCAACGAGAAGTTTGTCTACCGGGCCACTGTCCAAAACCTGTTCGAAGGACCCACACCCGAAGAGACCGCCCGTGGGCTCGTCTTCCACGCGAGCGGTGCGACGGGGTTTTCCAAATTCCGCCTCAAAGACGGTGCCGCTGAGCTGACCCTGCAAGGCGCGTGCGACGCCGGCGGGCTGGCGATCACGTTGGCGTCGCATGTGCGCCAAACGTTGCTGCAATTCCCCGACATTCGAAGCGTTCGCATCTTTGACGCGGATGGTGAGACGACCGATCCCACGGATCTCAATAGCGCACCTCGTTGCCTCACTCCCTGATCGGAGGTTGTGATGACCGCGCTCTGGTTGATCGTCTCGTTCGTTTTCGCCGCCGCCCCGCTGGAGGTTCCGCCGGAACTCAGCTCGTGGGTGCCGTGGGTGCTTGCTACCCACCCCGACCATGGTTGCGCCTGGGTCGTCGGCAAGCGAACCTGCGCATGGCCTGGCGTATTGACGGTGAATGCCGCGGGAACGGGCGGCACATTCGAAGGACAGGTCTCGGCCGACGGTCCCACGACGATCACCCTTCCCGGATCGTCCACCCTGTGGCCTCAAGACGTCACCCTCGACGGGAAACCCGCGGTCCTCGGAACGCAAGCGGTCCCCACCCTTCTGCTACCCGCCGGCACCCATACCGTACGGGGGCGGCTCCCTTGGAATGCACGGCCCGCCACATTGACCGTGTCCGCGAGCGCCTGGGCGTTGGTGGACCTCGTCGTGGACGGCGTTGTCGTTCAGTACCCTCATTTTGAATCCGACGAGCTGGCGCTTGGCGCCGTCGAATTGCGCGAACGCGCCGGGGAGACTGTCAGCATCGACGTTTCCAGGCACGTCACCGACGGCATCCCCCTCGCCATTGAGACGCGTATCGACCTGCGCGTGTCCGGTCGTGCGCGGGAAGTGGACCTGGGCGTGGTCAGCCCACCCAACACGCATCCTGTCGGTTTGTCCGCAGGCGTGCCCGTCCGACTCACCGTCGATGGGCACCTCGTGGCACAGGTGCGACCCGGAAGCTTCAGCATCACACTGCTCTCTGTCACCGATGGCAGCGCGGACAGCCTCGCAGCACCGTCACCGGGCGGCGACTGGCCCGCGACCGAGTATTGGGTGGTGCGTACGGACGAACCGGTTCGCGCGGTGAACCTGGGCGGCGTTCCGGGCGTAGATCCCGCTCGCACCACGATTCCTGCAGAGTGGCGGAACCTCCCGACCTTTGCATTGCAAGCGGGCCAAGCGCTCAGCTTCGAGACGCTGCGCCGCGGCGCGCCCCCTTCCCCCGACGCCTTGTTGTTGCAGCGAGAATTGTGGCTGGACCTGGACGGAGAGGGCTTCACCGTCCGAGACCAATTCACAGGACAGCTTGGAAGCTCCTGGCGTTTGGACGCCGCAGCGCCCCTGGCTGTGGGTCATGTGGCGGTCAGCGGAATGGACCGCCTGGTGACGCTGGGCGCCGATGGTGCGGCAGGCGTCGAACTGCGCGACACCAACCTCGACGTGCGGGCAGACGGGCGAATCGACCGAGGCTCAGGCTCGCTACCCGCAGTCGGTTGGCGGGCGGACGTGACCAGCCTTCAGGCGACATTGCATACCGGGCCGGGCTGGACGCTGATCGCGGCCCAAGGCGTCGACCGCGCGCCAGGGGCCCTCGTCGACCAATGGAACTTGCTCGACCTGTTCTACGTCCTGCTGATGGGACTCGGAACCGGCCGAATGCTCGGCGTGGGTTGGGGGGTGCTGGCGGGTGTCGGCCTCGCCATTGCGCGGCACGAAGACGGTGCGCCCCAATGGCTGTGGGTGTTGTTGCTCGCTACCGCGGCGCTTGGACACGCGCTGACCATAGGTCGGGCAGCTGTCGTACAACGAGGCCTCAAGGCCTTGTCTGCGTTGGTCCTGCTGTTGGTGCTGATCCCCTTCAGCATCGAGCAAGTCCAAGGAGGTTTGTACCCGGCGCTCAAAGAAACGCATCGTTCCTCCTGGGGCTTAGGCGGGCTCGCAGACATGAGCACCCCCGGCAGTTCTGAAGATTGGTCAGCTCGCGGCGAACCCTCCGGGGGGGCGGATTCAAGAGCCAAAGGCGATGAGAAGGTCAGCAACCGCTACCTCTCGTCGCAAGTGGACCCGGCCGCCGTGGTTCAGACAGGCCCGGGCATCCCCAACTGGGCGTGGCAGACGTGGTCGTTGGAGTGGTCAGGACCCGTCGCCCAGGCCCAAGACATGCGCCTGTGGCTGCTGGGTCCCTGGGGCAATCTGGCGCTCGCCGCAGCGCGGGTCGGCCTGTTGCTCGCGTTGGCCATTCGGCTCGCGCGTCACGCCCCTCAGGCGGCGGCGGCCGTGATGGTCGCCCTCCTGTGTTTCACAACGCCAGCGCTTGCCGCGCCCGACGCCGCAGTGTTGGCGGAACTCGAACGCAGACTCACGACAGCTCCGGCCTGTGGCGAAGCCTGTGTGGTCGTCCCTGCCGTAAAAGCGTCGATCGACGGGGACATCCTTCGTGTGGAACTGGAGGCTCACGCGGCCGTGGACTCTGGCCTACCGCTCCCCGGTCCAGCATCCACCTGGGTCCCGCGCCGCGTTTGGGTAGACGGCGCAAATTCCGTGGCCATCCGGCGCGACGGAGACAACCTGACCGTGCGCATTCCCGCGGGCGTACACCATGTCGTGCTCGAAGGGGCGGTTCCACCTACCGACGCGTTTACCGTGCAGTTCCCACTCGCACCGCGACGCCTGGATTTCCGCTCCGAAGGTTGGACGATCGACGGCGTCAAGGCGGACGGAACCGTGGACCGCTCCATCCAGTTCGCGCGTCTCCTGGGCGCGGGTACGTCGGACGCGGAAAACACCGCCGAGAATCTGTCGCCGTGGTTGGTGGTGGAGCGTCGACTCGACCTCGGAATTCCGTGGCGCGTGGAAACCGTCGTTCTGCAGAAAGGTGCGTCGAACAGGCCGGTGAGCGTGCGCGTCCCGCTGTTGCCAGGGGAATCCGTCACGGATGCCACCGTCGAAGTCGTCGATGGGACTGCCCGCGTCGCCTTGGACCGAGACCGAACTTCGGTGGCGTGGACGTCGACGTTGGCCGAGTCGCCGACCCTCGTTCTCACGGCACCCGCTACCGGTTGGACCGAGCAGTGGACCGTGTCGTGTAGCCCCGTGTACCGGTGTGGCCAAGGCGATGGCCCCTCGCCGATTCGCCATGTAGACGACAACCGATGGTGGCCCATGTGGCGGCCGTTGCCCGGGGAGGCCGTCACGCTGACCGTCAGCCGACCCGCCGCATTGGACGGGCAAACGACCACGATTGACGCGTCGCGCCTCAGCTGGACCCCAGGGCGCCGGTCCTTGGACGGGACACTCGATCTGGAAATCCGCAGTAGCCAGGGAGGGCGGCAGGTGCTGGCCCTACCCGCCGGCGCCGTCCTGCGGGAGACAACGGTGGCCGGTGAGGTGAAGGCCATCCAGCTTCGGGACGACGGCACACTTCATGTACCCCTCAACCCAGGCGCCCAGGCCGTTCGTGTGACCTGGACCCAACCCGTGGGCTCCGGTGTGGTGTTTCGGCCCCCCGACGTACCGCTAGGAGGCTCCGCCGTGAACGGAACCGTCATCGTAAACGCACCGAGCGAACGATGGATCGTGTTTGTCCGGGGTCCACCGTGGGGGCCGGTCGTTCTGTTCTGGAAGTGGTTGCTCGTCGTCGGCGTCGCTGCGCCGCTGCTGCGTCGTCTGCCCGGCAGCCCGCTTTCCACCCTTGAATGGGCGCTGCTCGGCCTCGGCACCACCCAGATTCCCCTTCCAGCAACCTTTGTCATCGTGGGTTGGTTGGTGGCCTTGGGCCTTAAGGAACGCGAACCCGAAAACGTCTGGGTTCACAACCTTCTTCAAGGGGCGCTGACCGCTGGCACGTTGGCGGCGTTGTGCTGCCTGTATGCGGCGATCCACGCCGGTTTGTTGTGGGCGCCCGACATGCAGGTGTCTGGCAACTCCTCGAACGACGCGATGCTTCAATGGACCGTGGATCGGGTGGTTTCGTCCTTGCCATCACCCACAGTGTTGTGGCTGCCTTTGTGGGTGTGGCGGGTGCTCAACCTGCTCTGGGCCTTGTGGCTTGCCTCCCGCCTCGTGTCTTGGCTGCCCAGGGTGTGGCGGGCCTTTGCACTGGGAGGTTTCGTCCGCTGGCCACAACTAGCGCCGCTATCGATTGAGGCGCCGGAGCGCTCTGGGTGAAATCGGCGCGTCGGCCCCGGGCTCCAGGGTTCGGCCCAGTCGACGGACCTCCAGCACCGGCGTCGGCGTCGATTCGGCGTCTTCCGCGAGGGCCGCCACGCGCAACGCTTCGCGCGAGAACGCGGCGGTGTCGAGCTCGAGCGCAACTCGTTCCGCGACTTGCACCGGGGGCGCATCGACGAAACTGCCCAACGAGGGTCCTGGCAACTCGGCGCTGAGCAACGTGTTCAGGACGAGCGAAAGGCGTGCACCCGTCGGCCGCCGATCCGGATCGAGCGCGAACATCGGGTCCATCGCCGCCCGAAACGCCCGCGGAACCCGCTCGCGACCGCGCCATTGTGTGCCCGCCCGTCCCTCGCGGATCTCTGTGACGATTTCCATCAGGGAACCGGCGGCCACCAACGGCTCACCAGTGGCCACCTCCGCCACAACAGCCGCAAGCGCCCATTGGTCGCTGGCTTCGTCTTCCCCGAGATCGAGCAGGCGTTCTGGCGGGCTCAACCGCAGGTGATCGAGGTCGGGTCGCGCGGACGGGTCCTCCAGCCACGCCGACACATCCGCCATCGGAAGCCCGTAGCCAAATAGGGTCACTTGTCCGCCGGGTAGAATTCCCACTCGCCAAGGCGACAGGCCTCCATGCGCAAAACAGCCCACAGAAGCGCCTGTGGCGGCCGCTTCCCGCAAGATGCTCGCGCCAAGCACCCACAACTCCGCCGCAGCGCGCGTTCCCATCGGCGTGGTCGCGGAACGCGCCGTCGTCAGCAACTCTGCCAGCCACCGGCACGGGCCCGTCTCCCACGTGCTTTCCCCCGGCGTCGTACACACGAGTGGCGCAAGGCCGACGACAAAAGGACGCCGCAAGAAGTCCATCATCGCCAGCGGCACCGCTTGGTCCTGTTGGTTGCGCCACTGTGGATCGACCCGAATTTGTGTGGCCCGTCGCCCGTCGGCCGCGGCGCGTTCGAGCAACTCCCCATCGGGGCTTCGGAGCCGTCGGCCGGTGTCGAGGTCGAACACGAAGCAAGGATAGCATCACCCCGGGGAGCGGCCATGCCACATCGGGTGCTCATGATTCATACGGGCGGCACCCTCGGCATGGAAGGCACGCCGCTCTCTCCTGGGTCGTATGCGGGCAAGCTCGTGGAGCTCGTGCCCGAACTCAAGGCGCTCGCCGACGTACAAACGCATATTCTCTGCAACTTGGATTCCTCCGACGTCGGACCGAACCAGTGGAGCGACCTCGTCCGCCTCATCGCCCAACGACACGAAGACGTAGACGGGTTCGTCATCGTCCACGGTACCGACACCATGGCCTACAGCGCTTCCGCACTCGCGTTTGCGCTGCCAGGGCTGACGAAACCCGTCGTATTCACAGGTGCGCAGCGCCCTTTGGCACGCGTGCGTACCGATGCCCGCCGCAACCTCGTGGACGCCATCGAGGTCGCCACGCGCGCAGAAGTCGGTGAGGTGTGCATCTGTTTCGACGGTGTGTTGCTTCGTGGGTGCCGGGCGCGGAAGAACAATGCCGAGCACTACCGCGCCTTCGACAGCCCTGGAACCGAGCCGTTGGGGCATCTCGGCGTGCACTTGCAGTTCGCGCCGTCCCTTCGCGCTCCGGCCTCCTCGTTCGCGTCCTACGACCGATTCGATTCCCATGTGCAGGTCGCGTGGACTGCGCCCGGCACAACTCCGATCGTCCTGTATGGCATGGCAGAAGACGGTGCGCGTGGCGTGGTTCTCGTGGCATTTGGGGTGGGGAACGCGCCGCTCGGAACGGGCTGGCCCAACGCGGTGGCCGACCTCGCTGCCCGAGGCGTGGACGTGTTGGTGGTCAGCCAAGCGGGAGGCATGGTCGACCTGTCCATGTACCAAAACGGCGTGGCGTTGCGGGAAGCAGGCGCGGTGTCCGGAGGACGAATGACGGTAGAGGCCGCGGTCGCCAAGCTGATGCATGGGCTCGCGCGGTTCCCCGATCGTGCAGAACGCCATCAGTGGTTGCAAACCGACGTCGCCGGCGAGGGTGCATAAGGATCACCGCAGAAGCGCCAAAGCCTCACGAACCGACCGCACCGGCACGATCTCCATTCCCTCAGGCCCTTCCGGTGCGCCCGTGGCAGGAACGATCGCCCTTCGAAAACCATGCCGCGCTGCTTCTTTGAGCCGCGCCCGGGTGTGTCCGACCGCCCGTACCTCGCCCACGAGGCCGATTTCCCCAATCCACAGCGTATGCGCCGGGCAGGGGCGCTCCGAAAAAGAACTCGCAAGCGCAGCGGCAATTCCGAGATCGACCCCAGGTTCCGACAAATCCAAACCACCCGCAGCGTTCGCAAACACGTCGCGGTCGTACAACGGCATGCCGATCTTTCCCAACACCGCCGCCAACATCAGAAGACGGTTGCGGTCGATGCCGACGGTGGTTCGTGCCGCCATCTGCGCGCCCGGTCGCCCCACCAACGCCTGAACCTCCGCGAGCACCGGTCTGGTTCCTTCCATCGCCGCGACAACCGCCGTGCCAGGCATGTCTGCGGCGCGTTCGAGCAACAACCTGGCGCTGGCATCGGGCACTTCCATCAGGCCCTCCTCCCCCATCTCAAACAAGCCCAGTTCGCCCGCCGCACCGAATCGGTTCTTGACGGCACGAAGCACCCGCAAGCCCGTGCGACCATCACCTTCAAACACGAGCACGGTGTCCACGAGGTGCTCCAGCAGCTTCGGTCCCGCCAGGTCCCCGCTCTTCGTCACGTGCCCGACCAGAAACACAGCCATTCCCGTGGTTTTGGCGAGCACGAGGGCCTGATGGGCGACGTCCCGGACCTGGGACGGCGAGCCTGCCACACCCTCCGCCGTGGTCACCGTTTGCACGGAGTCGATCACCAACAGGCGGGGCTTGACGTTTCGACAGGTCGCTTCGATACGCGACAGGTCGGTCTCAGACAACAACAAGATGCGTTCCGAAGACACCCCAAGTCGGTCCGCGCGCAGGCGAATCTGTCGGGCGGATTCTTCGCCAGAAGCGTACAAAACGGTCCCGCCACGCCGGGCCAACTGTTCTGCCGCGAGCAACAGCAGTGTGCTCTTTCCGACGCCGGGGTCCCCACCAATCAACACCAAGCTCCCAGCCACGACGCCGCCACCCAGTGCGCGATCGAGCTCGCCGATCCCGGTAGTGACCCGGACTTCGCCACCATCCATGGGCACATCGGGAAGCGGAATCGGCGGAGGCGCGTCGCGATCCGCAGCCGGCACCGGGGACTGTTCTTCGTCCATCGAGTTCCACGCGCCGCAGCCCGCGCAACGACCCACCCAACGCTGGGCGCTCTGCCCGCACGACCTGCACTTCCAGCCCCGACGATCCCGTGCCACGCGGCCTCCGAAGATGACCGCCTACCGCGGCGCACCGCTGGCGCACGACTTTGACCCCGAGGCTTCCGCCAACTACCCACAACAAATGCGCGTCATTCGTTGGGGACGTTCCGCGGTGGAGACCGACGACGACGTCGCGCACGAAGCCGACGTCGCCCGAGCGCTTGGATTCGACTGGTCGATCCTCTCGGCGTCTGCTTCCCCGCAAGGCGCGGACGTGCTCTTGGTGCACAGTGGGCAGCGCGTGCAATCCGACACGCTGATGAACATGAGGCCCAAATCGTGGGTGCTCACCACGACATCAGGCGTCGACCACATCGACCTCGAAGCGGCGCGCGAGTCCGAGGTCCGGGTGGCGCGATGCCCATTGGCACGTCGCGACCCCGTCGTGGGTTGGACCCTGTGCGCGCTGGAAGCGCTGTTGAGACGACAGCCGGCGCTCGACCGGGCTGCGCGCTCGGGCAGATGGGCACGCGCAGACCTGCCGGGCCTCGGCCCGCGGACGCTTTCGGATTCGACCGTCGTTGTCGTAGGACTCGGCGTGATCGGCTGGACCGTCGCCAGCCGATTGCAGCAGTTGGGCGCGCGTGTGCGCGGCGTGGACCCGAACGTCGTCGGCTTCGGAAACTACGCGCTTTCAGACGCCGTGGCCGATGCGGACGCTATGACCCTTCATTGCGCGTTGGGGCGGGCAAGCCACAACCTCATCGATGGGCGGGTGCTCGACAAGCTGCCCCGCCACGCGGTCCTCGTGAACACCGCACGCGGCGACGTGCTCGACCTAAACGCTGCCACCGAGCGACTCGACCGAGGGCAACTCGGCGGCCTCGCGGTGGACGTCTTCCCTCAAGAACCCTGGCCCCACCTCAGCGACCTCGCCGCCCGCGGCGTTTGGACGACACCCCACGCCGCGGGTTTCGTGCACGATTTGGGTCGCCGCGTACGAAACGAAGTGGCCGGGGCGCTGGCCGCCATCGCAGCTCACCAAGACCCACCCCACGAAGTGATACGAGGTTAGTCGGCGGTCGAGGGACCGATGTGGGCACTGTTGGCGTCGCTGGCCGACGCGGCTGACTCCACCACGTGGATTCCGCATCCCGTCGCCGGCCATCCTGTGTTCGAAATGCGGACGGGCGTGGACGATCGTTTCGCTGGTCACCCGGTTCTGTGCGCCGAAATCTCGCCGCTGCCGTGGTTGTCGGTCGAGGGCTGTGGCACGGGAAATGGATTCTTGTTTCAGGCGGACGCGGCCGACATGGCTCATTTCCGCGCCCGCGCGAGCCCATTCAAATGGACAGCAGGGCGGACGGAGCTGAGCCTTTTGGGCGGGCTTGGCTTCGCCGAAATCCAGAGTACCGCGGATGAACCCGGCTTTCGATTCGGAAAGCCCCAAGAACCGAATCCGGTCGAAGCGGCGGGACCCGAAGCGTCGGCAGCAGTTCACGGACGGGCGTACCTCGACGCAAACGGCAAATTGTTCACGTCGGCGGACATCACCGCGGGTGCGGCCTACATCCCGGGCGCGCCGGACGTGATCGGACACGGGGGTCCAACCGTGCCTTTCGCGGCCCTGACCGTCGGGCTCGGATTCTGAACCGAACGACGGTTCGTGACCCTCCGCTGCAAGATCCTGGTGTACACTTCGCGCGGAGGCGACTTGCGTTTGGTCGTGCCGTTCGATCTCGCTCGCGACACGCTCCCGCCGTTGGACGGGCTGCCGTTCGCCGCGCCGGAGTGGCCCACCGCTCCGGGCGTCGTCGAAGCCGCGGTGTTTCGCGCGCTGATCACCGCGCGCGACGCCGTGCCACCCACGGTTCAGGAATCGCATCGAACCCTGAGGCAAAACGGTCCTGTGACAGAAGTTCACCCGAATGGGCGACGGGCTGCAGAGTGGCAATACGAACGCGGCGTCAGGCACGGGCCGGCGGCGACTTGGCACCTCGATGGAGAGCCCGACTGTGAGGGAGAGTGGCAGGATGGCCACCCACACCGTGCCTTTTACCGGTGGTGGCCATCGGGTCGGCGCATGGTGCAAGGCGAATTCAATGCGGGTCGGCCGCAAGGCGAGTGGTGCATCTCCGATGCGGACGGTCGGGCCGTGTACAAGGGCGCTTGGCGTCCCACGCTCAGCTGCTGGCTCCCCAAAGAATACGCGGACGAAGTTGCTGCGGCGCGGCGGCGATGAACCGGGTCAGCAGGTGAGCAACCGGAGCAGGGCCCAAACCGCTTTTTTGCCCGATAGCGTTCCGTCGTTCACACCGAGCAGGGTATCGAACAAGTGTGGACGCGCACCGAGGCGCTGAACGATTCGCCGTGCCAAGAATGGGTGACGGACCCACCACAACACCAGTTCGGTCATCGCAACATGGTCGCGGCGCAATTCACGCCAGACGGGATCCCACTTGCCTAAATGAACCGCGTCCAATCGGTCCGCCGCAAGCGCCGCCGTTACAAAGTCCGTCATCCGTTCTGCGGCCAGCAGGCCCAAGCTCATGCCCTCGCCCGTGATTCCGTCGAGGAAACCCGCTGCGTCACCCACGAGCAGCAGGCGATTTGCGGACACCCCCGCACACGCCTGCCGCAGCGGACCTACGAGCGCCGGTTCCGTCACAACCGTCGCACGCGAACGAAGGTCGTTCATCGCCGGAAACGAGTCCAACAGCCTACCAAGACCCCCGGGCAAGTCTCCAGACAACGCCCTCGCCGGCCGCTCCTCCAGCAAGAAGGCGACGTTGATTTCGGAGGGTCCTGTCGGGGTCAAGTACAATTCGGCGTCAGGACCCACCAGGACTTCGACCACATCGGCGTCCTCGTGATCGCGCAGCGTCCAATGCAGGCGAGCCCCATACCGAGGTCGCAGCGTCGGCTTTCCGGCAAGGCCTGCGGTGCGACGGACCACCGAGTGAAGGCCATCTGCGCCAATCACCAACCGACCCTGGACCGGGCCACAATCCGTCAGTACCTCCCCCGGTGCCCCGACACGCAGCACTTTCACGGGCGCCATCACCCGACAGACGGCGCTTGCACGCGCCCGCATCCGCGCGTCCAAATCATCCCGGCGGACCCCCAGACCGACCCCGCCCCCTGGAAAACGACCTGTGGCGACGGCACCTCCGGCCCGCCACCGAATCCCAGAGAAGGGCCTCGCGCCCGCGCTCACGACCTCCTCCAACAATCCCAGCGCAGCCAGGCACGAGACACCGCGGGGCATCAGGCCTTCGCCACACACCTTGGCTCTCGCGCTCGATTTGCGGTCGATCAAGACGACGTCTACGCCGCGACCTGCCAGCGAAGCGGCCAACGCACATCCGACAAGACCTGCACCCACCACCACCACGTCGCAGGTCAACCGCACCCCCATCAGGGACCTTCGGCGAGTCCCAACCCGGTCACGAGAAGTCCAAGGCCTTGTTGACTTGCCGACTCCCACCGCGCAGACGCCGCCTGGTAATCGCCCAACGCCCGGTCGATCCGCCGAACGCGCTGGTCCGTGGCCGGTGCCCGGGGTCCACGCGGCGTCCCCGACCACACAGCCCTTACCGTGTCCGCATATACGACCGCAGCCTCCAGCGTGGCCTCAGGGCCCGCGTCCTGAAACGTGCGCCACGCGGCCTCGAGCCGGGGCGCGTCGCCGCCCAGCGCTCGAATCTCTGGCATGATCTCAACATCCTCTGTCAATGCCGCAACAAACTCGCCACGGCGCGCTTCAGCGGCCGCCTGCGCACGATCCACGCTGGACTTGCCGACAAACAACACAGCAACCAGCAGGACGACGATGAGCAGCGCGAGCGCGCCCGCCATCTTCAAGATGACGTCTGCAGTTTCGGGTTCAGGGGCCAAGGGGTTCGGCGTTGGTGTTGGTGTTGGTGCAACGAAGGCCGGCGCCGGCGCCGGCGTGTGTCCAGGAAGCGAGGGAAGGATCCCGCCTACGCCGTCATCCTCCACGTACCGGTCCGACATCGGCACCGCGACGGTAAACGCAAATGCGTCCTTTACCGGGGCGCCCGGGCGGTCCGCAGCACGCGGAGCGCCGGGTCTAGGCGTGGGCCCTTGTTTCGGCGTCGACGCTTGATTGGGCAAGGGGACACCCGTGCGCGTCGCCACCTGGATCGGGGTGCGTCCCTGCGTCGGAATTGGCGTCCCACTCAAGCCGGCACCCGGAGGATTCGGCAGTTCCAGCGGCCGCTCTAACGACGGTGTCCCCTGCGGGATGGGCGGGCAAAGCCGCAACAACTTGTCCAATGCGGCTCGCGCGCCGGTTGCATCCGGCTGGGGTCCTGTGGCGCCGATCAGCACGCGCACAGTGTCTGCGAGCGAAACCGGCACCAACTCGAGCCTCATCGACCGCGGATCACTCGCCAGGTGGCCACTCGCCAAGGCGTACAACATCATGCCGAGGGCAGCAATGTCGACGGGGAAGCTCCCGTTGGCCTCAGAGAATGCAAAATTTCCCAATCGAACGACGTTATTCTTGTCCACGAACGCCGACGCCGGGCGCACGTCTAGGTGGGCAAATCCGGCCCTGTGGCTCGCCTCGATTGCCTGCGCCACGCACCAGCACGCCTCCGTCGCCATTCGCGCAGGCATTGGGCCGAAGCGGTCGAGCCAACCGCCCAGGTCGCCGCCCGCCGGCAGGTCGAGCACGAGCCAGTGGCTCTCCCCATCCGTCCCCGAATCGTGAAGTGTGACCACGTTCGGATGCCGAATCCGCTGAAGAGCGGCCTGTTCCGCGTCAAAGTACGCGCGCGCAACGTTGTCATTGCGCTCGTCTGGACGGAGCAACCGGGCCGCCCACCACGTCCGACCGTGGAAATCCCAGGCCAACCAAAGCGTGGCCGGACCACTACGATCCAGCGGCCGGACCGGCAGGTAGCGACCATTCCCGAGCGGTTGATGCACGTCGACCCCGAGTTGGCGGGCGGCTATCCTGGAGAAGGCTCGCCGACCGTCGCCCGTGCCCAAGGGTGTTAGCCGCACCCTGAGGGAATCTGCGATGCCGCTCGTCACCCTGTGTTGGTTCGCCTTTTCGGCGAGTGCCGCCGACCACCCCACCGCGCTGATGGACCTCCTCAATGCGTACGAGGTCGTCCCCGACGCACCCGCTCTATTGGCCCTCGGTCCCGAGGTGGACCTCTTGTTGCAGGCGGTTGCCAACGACGTCGAGGTTCCGTTGACCCGTCGCGGGCGCGCCGTTTCCTCCCTCCGGTACTTCCCGAATCCTGCCAATCAACAATGGTTGGTCGTGGCGCTCGGGAGCAGCCCCGAAGGTTTTCTCCGCGGCAAGGCGGCCCTCGCTCTGGCCGACGCTTTTGACGATGCCGCCATTCCCGCCATCGAGGCGGCCTGGGTGGGTGCAGACATCCAACTCCGCGTCGCACTCGCCACTGCGCTTGGCCTCATCGAAAGCGAGGTCGCCAACCAAAGCGCCGCCGCTCATCTTCAAGCGGAGCGCGAGCCCGCCGTACGAACTGCACTCGAGAAGGCCGCCCGCTAAACGAGAGGATTTCATGTCGTTCTTGATCACGTGCGCGGCGCTCCTCGCGGGCTGCGGCGACGACGCCGCAACGGACACAGCCGGCGGTCCACCAGCGATTGAGCTGGAGATAGAGGACCTTGGGGATTTCACGCTTTCGGACACCGGGTGGTACTCCGACGAAATCGCCATGACCGTCCCTGAGGGCACCGTTTCTACGATGTTTTCTTGCGGCGCCTACGGGAGCAATGCGTTGGGGAGCGTGTATGACCTCGCGGATCCCACAGGAACCGCGGTCTACAACGGCGACGACCCCTCGCTGTGGCCGGGGTACCGGTCCGAAACCCTGGACGATCTCGCAACGGGCCTACTTCCGCTCACACCCGACCTCGACACCTCGCCGGGAACCTGGAACGCACGGTGGTTCGTCAGCGCTGGAAATGGCGGCGCAACCGTCCACTGTGCAGCCGTCCACCGAGTCGACACAGTTTCTGAAAACGCGACTGCTCAAGTCAATCTCGTGTTCGTCGGGTTGTCCGGTCTCAACGGCCTTGACGCAACGACCGCGCCCAACGACCCGAATTTTCAAGCTGCGCTGACCGTGTTCCAAGCAGAGTGGGCCTCCGGGAACCTTAGTCCGACTTTTTCCTACGCCGACTTTTCAGGCGATGCCAACACCTACGCCACCGTGGATATCAGCGACGATGACGCGTCGGAGTTCAACGAGTTGCTCGCGACGGTTGACTCGGCCAACCCGAGGGCAATCACGTTTTTCTTCGTCCAGGAAATCGCCAACGAAAACGGCACGACGATTCTCGGGCTCTCCGGCGGTCCGCCGGGCGCTGCTGCTACCAACGGAACGTCTAAGTCGGGCGTCGTCGTCACCACGCTCGACATTGCGACGTCACCGGAAAGCGTGGGTAAGATCATGGCCCATGAAGGCGGCCACTTCCTCGGTCTGTTTCACACATCGGAAGGCAACGCCTCCAATCACGACCTTCTTTCCGACACGCCGGAATGCCCCATCACAGCCGACGCGAACCTTAATGGGCAGCTCAATAGCGACGAATGTGAGGGGATGGGCGCCGAAAACGTCATGTGGTGGACGTTGACGACCGGCGACGCGACCCTGTCGGACGACCAATCCTGGGTGTTGGTCCGCAATCCGGCCGTGGACTGAGGGCATGCCGGCTTGGCTCTTGGCCCTCCTTTGTGCCGTCGCCGTTCTGTTCGCCTTGCCTGCAAGCGCGACTGAGACGTCGCCCGCCAGTCACGCAGAGTCCCCAAAGGCCACCGACCCGCGTGTCTTGCAGGAACTCGGCGAAGCTGCACTCGCGGCAAAACAAACGGATGCCGCGCGCGCCCATTTTGAGGGCATGTTCGACGCATCCGAAGTCGCCAAGTACCTCGATCTGAAAGGCCCGCTCCGGGAGGCCTTGTTGTTCGAACGGTTGGGCGACTTCGCCGCGGCCGAAGAACGCTACCGGGCCGCCTTCCAACTCGACGTGCACCGAACCATCTTGGGCTTGCGTATCGCCTCGGTCCACCCCGACCGCGACAGGATTGTCGGCGAAGCCTTCGACTACGTTCGCAACCTGGTAAGACGCGTCAAATCCGGGCAAGATGCCGCGATTTATACGACCACAAAGGGCGAAAAACGCAACCTGGTCATCCTGACGACCGACGAAGTGTTGGCGCTGGCCGCTGCCGGGGAGGCGGCTCGCTATTGTTATGTGGAGGACTTCGACCTCACCGGGCGAACGGACCTGCCGGAACGCATTCAGTTCGAACGATGCGTCGTGGGTCGCATTCAGATCCCCGCCCAATCCCTCCACAGCCTCGTGTTCCGCGGTATCGCGCTCGGCGACGTGAACGTGGGCAAAACCTGGGAAGCCGAGCCCAACAAGTCGAAGACCATCCCGGCCTCGTCGATCGAGGACCTCATGTTCCGCGAGGCGATTTTCGCGGGCAAGGCAAACTTCGCAGGGGTACACGTCACAGGGGCACGCGCCTATTTTCCCCTCGCCGTTTTCGAGGGTGTCGCAGATTTCAAGGGAGCCGAATTCGAGGGCGTCACCGAATTTCGGTTTGCGAGCTTTGGAGCTGGCGCGAACTTCAAGGGTTTGCGCATGCACAGCCCTGTGTACTTCGGGGGCAGTCGCTATCGGGCAGACACCACGTTCACGAGCGTCTACAGCGAACGGGACGTCTACTTCAACTCCACTGTGTTCGAGGGCGACGTTCGCTTCGACAAATGTGAGTTCCAACGCGGCGCGACGTTCGAGGACGCCCGTTTCCGAGGTCAGGCCAATTTCGGGACCAGCCGGGTTTCCGGCAACCTCAACCTCTCTCGGGCCGTGTTCGAAGACGACGTGAATATCAAAGACATCGAAGCTGGCGAGTTCGACGCTCTGGGGACGTGGTTTCAAAGCGACGCTTGGTTTACCGACGCGCGCGTTCGCGGTCGCACCCGTTTCTCCCTCGACGAAGTCACCCGTCATTCGCTGCAGCAGGACCTCGACGCCCTCCTCCCCTTGTACCGCCGCTACCAGGGCGACGAAGACGCAGACGAGCCGCTCACCACGAATTCGTCCTACGGCGTTCAAGAACTCGATGACCTGAATGCTCGAATCGACGGCAATATCAGTTTCGCGAATACAGTTTTCGGCGGCTATACGGTCTTCGAGGGCGTCACTTTCGGCGCGCCCGGCCACGAGACCACCGCCAGTTTCTTCAACGCGCAGTTCCTTGGGGAGACACACTTCGAGCGCACGAACTGGCATGCACTGGCCGATTTTACAACCATTTTCGGCAACGAAGTGGCGTGGAATATGGCGCATTTCGGGCGCGGCTTCGTGCTCGATGACGCCAACGTCGCCGGGCGCGTAAGTCTCACGGATGCGACGTTCGCCCCGAATGCTGACCTTTCGTTCTATGCGGCTGAGATCGCGAGCTTTCAAATCGCTCCCGAGCAGGTCTCAGACGGGAGCGGTTTCCATCGCCTTTTCTACGAACGTTGCGCCCGACTCGGTCCTGACATGACCGACGCCCGTATTGCCCGAATCCTCCGTGACCAGGAGATATCGGCCGACGATCTGCGGAGATTCTGCTACGACGCCCTCCAGGACGAGTTCGTGGCCCTCAAAGATTCCTACGGGTCGCGTGCCATGACCGTAGCCGAGGACGACGCGTGGTGGTGGAGCCGCCACCATGCGGCCATCGCAGCCATCCAATTTGGTACCTGGCCGGAGAGCATCTTCGCCGTTGTTGTGGACCTCGGCCTGTTCGAGACGTGTTTTGGATGGGGCGTTCGGCTGGAAAATCTCGTTTTCACCGCCGTCGCGCTGGTGCTCCTGTACGCGGCTGCCTACCGCACGTTGTGCGCAGATACGGTGTTGGCCTACGACGGGGAGAACAAGAAGATCCGCGACGTGCCCTTCTTCGGGATCCTCCACGTTTCGGCGCAGTCATTGATCGCCGTCAATACCGGGTGGGACTTTGGCGATGACGACCACCGATTTCGCGTGCTGAATACATCGCAAACGATGATGGGCGTCTTGTTGATCACCTTCTTCGTCGGCGCATACACGCGAATGATCCTCGCATGATGGACCGCACTACCCTCTTTTGACTGGCGATCTGGAATAGAGTACCCCGCTCGTGCGTCCCAACGGTCGCGGAGGTTTCATGTCGTTCGTCTCTCTAGCCACACTTTTCCTTACTGCGAGTTCAGCACTCGCGGACGACCCGGCGCCACCGGCACCCGCGGGCACGCCAGAAGTCCCCGTCGAGGCCTCAGCGGTGCTGCCCGAGGTGGTTGCGCCTGTCGCGCCAGTTGCAGACACGGAGCCCGTCGCACCTGCCGATGACTGCAAGAAGCTGACGATGGGGACCGACAAAGAGGCCTGTATGGCCGAATGGACGCGCTTCGAGACGGCACGGGCCGCCTGGATTGCCGCCCACCCGAAGGCCACCGAAAAGGGCGCGAAGGCAAAACGCTCAAACTCGAACCGGATGGAAGCCGAAGCGACCGACGAATAACGCCGGGTCCCCATGGGGGGAGAAATCAGCGGTTGCCGCTCAGATGCCTGCCAAGCGCTGCCGACATCCACACCGGATCGGCGGTGCCGCAGGTCTCGCGTGCGGAATGCATGGACCACATCGCGTTGCCCACGTCCACGCCCGGGCAGCCGAGGTGCGCCGTCACCATGGGGCCAACCGTTGATCCGCACGCAAGGTCGGACCGGTTGACAAACCATTGCACGGGCGAACCTACGTCGGCACACAACCGTGCAAAACGCGCCGCGCCCGCTCCCTCCGTGGCGTACCGTTGATTGGCATTTTGCTTGATCACCGGTCCGAGTCCCATTCGCGGCAGATGATTAGGCTCGTGTTTGTCCGGGAACGCCGGATGAACGGCATGCGCCATGTCCACGCTCACCACGAAACTATGCGCCAGGGCGCGTACCAACCCGCCCGGGGCTACGGGGGTCACGCGGTCCACGAGCGCTGTCAGCACCGTTTCCAACACTCGCCCATTCGCACCCCGCGACGTCGTCGACCCGATTTCTTCGTGATCGAATAGCGCAATCACTGCCGTCGAATTCGGGCTCGCGTCCAACGACGAAAGCAACCCCGCCAACGCCGAGTGACACGAGGCAAGGTTGTCGAGGCGCCCACTGTGTAGGAACTCGCGTCCGACTCCTGAAACCGCGGCGGGCACGAGGTCCACGAGGCATAGATCCCAAGAAACTACCTCTTGAGGCGCGCAGGAAACCGCGTCCCCGAGCAGGTCCCGCAACGGGTCAGCTCCGCTTCCTTCTTCGAGTCCCAATACCGCCGGCAAATGAGTTTGAGGATTCAGTTTGAGACCGTCTTCATTGACGGTCCGCTGCAAGTGGATGGCGAGGTTGGGAATGCGGCACAGCGGTCGACGCAGGTCCACGCAGGTGGAACGACCGTCCCGGGTGTGCACAAGACCAGCAATCCCAAGCTCTCGGTCCGTCCAAGTGTGCAACAACACACCGCCGTAGACCTCAACCCCGAGCCGGACAATGCCGTTGCTTCGAAGCACGGGGTTGGGCTTGATGCGCAACACGGGCGAATCTGTGTGCGCGGTGACAATATGGAAGCCGCTTTGAGCGACGGGCTCAAACCCGACGCGAAAAGCCACGATCGTGCCGCCGATCGCCACGTATCCTCGGTGCCCGGGCGCCAAGGGCGTGGGTGCGGCGCCAAGATCCATGGCCAAGAAGCCCGCGGCGACCAGTCTTGATTCGGTCGTTGCGACTGCGTGCCACGGGGTGGGCGACGCATCCAGATAGGCGGCAAGGTCATCGATCATTTCGCGCGTCTATCCGGCTGGTCTCCACCGGCGTTAGCGCGACGCGTGTTCGACTTCCTTCGCGCCTTCGTCAGGGACCCCGTCACCATCGGCGCAATCGCGCCCTCCGGTCGGGAACTCGCAGACCTGACCGTAACGAGCGCCGAGATTCGGCCCGGCCACACCGTCGTCGAACTCGGGGCTGGCACGGGTCCCATGACCGAAAGCCTGTTGCGACTGCATGCCGACGTCCCGCTGTTGGTCCTCGAACCCACCCACGCACTTGCCGCTAGCCTTCGCACCCGATTCCCATCGGCGAAGGTGTGCGAAAGGTACGCACAGGACTTGCCAGCGCTGGTCCAGGAATGGGGCCATCCGGTCGTGGATCGCGTCGTTTCAAGCCTCCCATGGGCGATCTGGCCCCCGGTGCTTCAGAACGAAATCTTCGACGCCATCCATCGCGTGATGGCTCCAGACGGCCGCCTCGTGTCCTTCAGCTACGTCCATGCGCGGGCACTACCAGCGGCCAGCCGATTCAGGGCGACCTTAGAATCCCGCTTCCGGACCGTTCACACGACCCGCGTGGCGTGGCGAAACCTGCCTCCAGCCTATGTGCTCGTTTGCGACGGGCCCATTTCGCGTTGAAAGCGGACTCGGTCAACGGTCGTTAACCACCGGTGCGTGAGCACCTGGTTTCGCCTCTGGTTTCCGCTATTTGGGCTCAGCCCCGCCTGCTCCTGGCGGGTCCCCCGGTCGCACCCGGCACCCGAAACGGTCGTTTTCATCGTTTTGGACACCGTGCGGTCCGAAACCACGTCGTTGTGCGGCGAATCCCGACCCACAACCCCCGTCCTGCGGGAACTCGTCGAGGACGGCTGGGCCTGGACTTGTGACGCCACTGCACCCGGTACCTGGACCACACCCAGCCACGTGAGTTTCTTCACGGGTAAACCCGTCGTCGAACTCGACGGAGGGCGTTTCGTCCCAGCACCCGCCGACACGCTCACCGGCCAGTTCGCGGCCCGCGGCTTCCGCACCGCCATGGTGGCCGCCAATATGGTGCTCGCCAAGCCGGACTGGCTCGCTGCCGGATTTGAGCACAGCCGCATCGCGAAGAACTTTGCGGAACTCGATGGGATGGCATTGGCCGACGCCGTAGGCGACGCTCTCAACAGCGTGAAAGCCACCGACGCGCTCTTCCTATTCGTCAACATCGCCGACGCCCACGCGCCCTACCCAGCCGTGCCAGAGGGGGTTGTATGGGCCCAACCCCAGCGCCCGGTCCAACACCGCATGTGGTCCACCGACCTGGAAATTCCGTTTCATCGTTACGTTTCCGGTCGAATGCCCGACACAGAAGCCCCCGAGTTCCGCGCCCAGCTCGACAATGGCTACGCTTGGGCCGTGTCGCAGGCGGACCGAACCCTCGGGCTCGTGCTCGCGCGTCTCGCTTCCCACGGCCGGAATCAGCGACTCCGCGTCGTCATCACGTCCGACCACGGGGAATTCGTCGGTGAACACGGGCAAGTTGGGCACGGCGACACGTTGTACGAACAGGGTCAGCGCGTACCTTTGTTGTACTTTGATAACGATGGGCCCGAACCCAACCTCGGCGACCGAATCGACGCACGCTACGCCTTCCACCTCCTGAGAGACGGCGAGTTGCCCATGCCGCTCGACCCACCGACCTCAGTCGCGTTCTTTCAGCCGAGCCCGAGAACCAGCTTCAATGGCGCTGCGACATGGAACGGCGCCACCAAGACGGTATGGCGAGCAGGGACCTGGGAACGATATGACCTCGCCTCGGACCCCTCTGAATTGCACCCTGTCCCCATCACGCCCGATTTGTCCACCGAGCAGTTTCGCAACACGGTCGCCGAACATTTGGCTACAATCGCAACACTGAACGAACCCGACAACGAGACAACGCAGAACCTGAGGGCGGCTGGTTATGTGGAATAGGTTTGTTTCCCTCGTGTTCGTCGTAGCCTGTGGGCCCCCCAATCCGGGCAAGGACACAGACGGCCTTGGCAGCGGAGAAGATACCGACTCGACCGGCCTTCCAGCAGATTGTAAAAGCGGCGGTCCCTTTGCAGACGTGGGCACCGGCGAAACCACCTTCCTTCCCTTGTCAGACGGCGCCGATCTAATGCTCGTTTTCGGTTCGCAAGGGGGCTGGCACCTCACGACCGCGGTTCAAGTGTCCGCGGCGTCACCGCTCGTGTCCTTCCACCCAACGGCCAGCACCGTGGACGATGGGACCCATGTCTCCGGAGACCAAGTGGCGGAATACCGGGAACTCGTGCCCTACGAACAAGCGTCCTGCGCCGGTACCGCCACCAATCTCCGGGTATTCCTCGACGGTTCTGACCCAGTACATGCGTGCAGCCTGCGGGATCGCCTCGTCGAAATCACGATGGAGGTGATGGATCTGCAAACCGACGTCGCGATTTTTGCTACCCGACGCGTGACGGTCCGAGGCGACCCTAACGACGCCTCCACTTGCCCATGATTCTCATCGCGGTCGGTTTGGCATGGGCGATTTCATTCGAAGACACCACCGAAAACCTCGATGGTGCCATCAACGAAAGCCTGACGTCGGCGGGCTCCGGCTATGCAGGCATTGCCGTATTCGACCTCGAAGGCGACGGTGATCTCGACCTGTACCTGACCAATGGTCCTGGACACGCCGACACGTTGCTGCGCAATAATGGCGCAGGGATTTTTGAGACGGCCAATGGCACCGCGGGCACCGTCGTCGATACTGGCACCCGCGGAATCCTCGCAGCCGACCTCGACAACGACGGTGACCCCGACCTTGTTCTCGTCGGCGACGCTGCGAATCCGATGCGGATCCTGGAAAATGACGAGGGAATATTTTCCGACATCTCCATCTCGTCTGGACTTGTCGGGGCGCCGCGAAATGTAAGCCCTCACGCAGCAGACGTGGACGGCGATGGCTTGCTCGACATTTATTTAACCGCAGGTGCCACCTTCACGGAACATTGGCCCAACCTATTGTACCACAACGAGGGCAACCTCCTGTTTGTCGACGTGGCCGCCGACGCCGGTGTAGACACGGAACTGGGCGCCTGCGCCGCCACATTTGCTAACTTCGACGATGACGACGCGATTGACCTTCTCGTCGGCAACTGCAGCGACCTGGGTGGCCCCGACCTGCCTTTTGAGCTGTACAAAAATCGTGGAGACGGGACGTTCGAAGATGTGTACGAGCAGTCCGGCGCCTGGGCCCTGGGCCATTGGATGGGTTTCGCTGTTGCGGATTTCAACGGAGATGGCTGGCTCGATTTCTTTTCGACCAATTCTGGCAATGTGCGTGAACAACCCCACGCGCTTTACGTCAACCAACAGGATGGCAGTTTTGAAAACGTCGCCAGCGCAGCCGGCGTCGCGGACTGGGAGTTCGGCTGGGGCACCGTTGCCGCAGACTTTGACAACGACGGAGACGAAGACCTTTATTACGTCGGGAAATCCCAGGTAGGGGAACATTGTGCTTCCCCGGGTTTGTTGTTCGACAACCGCGGCGATGGCAGTTTCGCACCCCCAACCATTCCCTTGGACCTGACTGAAGTGTATACCAGCGGGCTGGTCGCAGGCGATTTCGACGCCGATGGCTTCGTCGACCTCGTTGTGGCCGCGTCCGCCGCACCCCCCTATGACGACGGCCTCGCCGTAATGCTTCGCAACCTAGGCAATGAAAACCAAAGCCTGACCGTCCGCCTTACCGGGACCTCCGTCAACCGCGACGCGATCGGCGCACGTGTACGAGCGACGACGCCAGACCACCGGATGTTGCGGGAAATCTCCGCCGGCACGTCGTACGAGTCGGCAACGACGCCGTGGCCTACCTTCGGGCTCGGCGCAAACCTGGACGCCCGCGTTTGTGTGCATTGGCCAGACGGCAGCGGCGAAGATTTCGGCGTCTTGTCCTCGGGGGCCATTCACGACTTGGTGCAAGGGGACGGACTCGGCGACGACCCCTGCGGCCCTCTGGCAAGCGCGACCGGTCCGACCACGCCGTCGACCGTCCCGACCGCGCCCACGCCTATTGGGGGTAATCCAGTACCCGCGCAATGTGGTTGCGCCTCCGCAATGGGCGCACTTTCCCCTTGGGCCGCTCTACTGCTGTTCCTCCGGAGACGCCGTTGAACCTCTTTGCACTGTTCACCGCGGCGCTGGCTGGCGAAGCCTCCTTTCACGACGCGTCGGCCCAGTTGGACGGAATCTCGCTCCAGAGTTTCACCGTAGGCGGCGCAGGGTACAGCGGCGTTGCCCCATTGGATTATGACCTTGACGGCGACCTTGATTTGTACTTTGGAAACGGACCTACCAGGGACAATCCGCTGCTTCGCAATGATGGGTCAGGCCATTTCGAGGAGGTTGCGAGAGAGTCGGGTGACGCGTGGATCGGGACCGGGACCGGGGGCGTGCTTGCGGCCGACCTCGACGGAGACGGTTACCCGGACCTGGTGCTTCCAGGGGACCGCGCGCCCCAACGCGTACTGGGCAACAATGCAGACGGCACATTCACCGACGTGACCCTGTTCTCCGGTCTGGAGGGCGCACGACGAAACGTGGCCGCGCAGGCCGCCGATATCGACCTCGATGGGGATTTGGACGTATTTATCGGAGGCGGAATCGTTCCCCTGGAAATCTACCCCAACACGTTGTGGCGCAACAACGGCGACTACACGTTCAACGATATTGCTGTCGAAGCCGGATTGGCTACGAACAGCGGTTACTGCGCCGGGCGTTTTACGTATATCGACGACGACGCGTTTATCGACCTGCTCGTCGCGACATGCAATGACCTCGACCTCGTCCTGACGCCTTTCGAAGTGTTTCGCAACAAAGGCGATGGCACGTTCGAGAGTGCCTACGAGAGCAGTCGCATTTGGCAAATCGGCCATTTCATGACATTTGCGGCGCTGGATTATGACGGCGACGCCCTGATGGACTTTTTCAGTACCAACGTCGGAACGCTCGTGGAGCGCGACGGTCCGCACGTATTGTACAGAGCGGTTGGGGATGGCAGCTACGAGGAGGTGGCGGCCGCCGCAGGCGTGTCCGACCTGGCCTATGGGTGGGGCGCAGTTGCCGCCGACTTCGACAACGACGGTTGGGAGGACCTTTACTACGTCGGAAAGGCGCATTTGGACGATGGCGCGGAATCTCCGGGTAACCTGATGATGAATCGAGGCGACGGAACGTTCGCGCCCCCAACAGTTCCGTACGATTTATCGGGTCAATATACCTCAGGCGTTGCTGCCGCCGACGTAGATGGCAATGGGTTCGTAGACCTCATCATTCCGGTGACCGAAAATTACGGCGGGGACGTTCCCGGGCTTCCCGTCTTGTTGATTAACGACGGAAACGACAACCATTGGATCACGCTGAGGCTGCACGGTAGCGACTTGAACACGGCAGCCATCGGTGCCCGTATTTGGGTCAGTTCGCCGGGACGACGTCAGATTCGCGAGATCGACGCGGGCGCGAGCTACCTTTCCACCAACAGTCCGTGGGTCCACGTCGGGCTGGGCATCGCCGTGGAGGCAACGGCCTGCATTCGCTGGCCGGACGGTTCCTATGAGGATTTCGGCGCTGTCACTAAGGATTTACTGACCGATTTGGCGCAGGGTGATGGGGTAGACGTTGAGAACTGCGACGCCGTGGAGGAGACCACGGGCACGTTGCCGACGACGACGCCGGAGGGTCACACAGACAACCCGAAAAATCCGACGCCGTCTTGTGGATGCCAAGCGGAGGGCCAGAATGCGTCCGTAACTCCAGGGCTGCTCTTGTTCATGGCATGGCGCCGTCGATCAAATACACGACGCCCGCCCCTGGCTTGGAATCATCCGCGATGCACGAACTGACGAGTAGGTCGCCATGGCCATCTGCATTGAGGTCGCCGACACCGCCGACATGGCAACCCGCTTGATCGCCGGGCAGAAGGCCCTGCCAGACTCGGTCTGCTTCAGACAACGGACGACCGGCGACAATCGGGCCCAGCAGCAAGTAAGCGGCACCCGCACCTTCTCCGCCACCGTCGTGAAGATACGCGCCCACCACAATATCGTCGGTCCCGTCCATGTCCACGTCCGGGGCAACATCCACCCGAAAACCCGCGGCAGCCCCCTCACCGTCGCCGACGAATTTCGCCGAAGCCTCGGCGAGCGACAGATCACCGGGTTGGGGGTCGCTCACGACATAGGCCGCCCCCGCGTCGACGTCGCCCTCGTCATTGCTTTGGGCCGCAACAACGATGTCCGGCAACCCATCGCCGTCCACATCGCCACCCCCAGCGACCCGCCCCGCCTGGTCTCCCGCGGCCTCGCCGATGAACCGAGAGTCCGCGTCCATCGCGAACAATGTGCCTGTCGGAGCGTCGCGAAACAAATAGACCGCACCTGCGCCAACACCACCCGTACTCTCGAACTGGGCGCCGACCACCAACTCCGCAAGCCCGTCCCCGTCGATGTCCTTGTGCAAACGCAGGGAAAGGCCGAGCCAGTCACCCGCCTCATCACCGAGAATCGTCAAATCTGCGCCGCCGACGGTTTTCTCCCCCGGCTCGGGGTTGAATTCAGCGTAGGCAGCCCCGGCATCCTCGCCGGTTTCGTCGTGGTACCGGGCCCCAAAAATGACGTCCGTCAACCCGTCGCCGTTCATGTCCAACCCACCGTCCACCATGACACCCAGCAGGTCCCCGTTGAGTTCGCCCGTGCGTTTGGCGAATGCCGCTTCGCTCAAGGCCAAAGTGCCCACGTGCTCACTCGACACGAGATAGACCGCACCCGCATTCGCGAAGTCCTCGTCGTGTCCGTCCGCCCCAATCACAATGTCGAGAATGCCATCTCCGTCCACGTCACCCGCGCCAGTGGCGCTGACGCCCGCCGCATCGTGCTCTGCTTCGCCGAGAAGTTGGGTGCGCGCCGACCCCAGGTCGACCTCGCCCTGGCCTCCGGAGGTCACGACGTAGATGCAGCCAGCGTCGTCGCCTGCCTCGTCATTCCACAGCCCCGTGACGATGAGTTCCGGAACTCCGTCCCCATCGACGTCACCCAAGGGTCCGGCGCTGCGACCGGCCCAATCTCCCTCCCCTTCGCCCAGGTATTTTATCCGAGCACCGCTGAGCAACGCGGGAAGGGTATAGGCCGGCGGAGGGGTACCGGTCTCAGGCGCAGAGTCCGAATCTGTAGGTTCGGTCGTGTCCAGGGGCACCGGCAAATCGGTCGTAGCGTCGGTCGTGCCGTCGGACCCCGAACACCCGAGCAACAGCAACCACACGCCCATAGTCAGGGTGGTAGCGCATGAGCTTCGTCCAGTCCACTTTCCTCGTTCTGTTCCTGGTAACGGTGGCGCTGTACTTCGTACGGGTCGACGTTCGCTGGCAGAACCGCGTTTTACTCGTCGCGAGCGTCGTTTTTTACGGGTGGCTTCATTGGTGGTGGGTCGCGCTGCTGTGGGGCACGGCCGCCGTGGACTTTCTGCTTTCGCAACTCATGGTACGTTCCGCCACCCACAAGCGGCTGTGGCTTGCGCTGTCTGTGACCAGCAACCTTGGACTCCTATTCGTTTTCAAATACCTCGGATTCTGCGTGGACAATGTGGTCGCCGGCCTGACTGCGTTGGGCTTCAACCCCTCCGTCCAGACGCTCAACTTAATTCTGCCCGCGGGAATCAGCTTCTACACCTTCCAAAGCCTAAGTTACACAATCGACGTATACCGCGGAGAGCTCCGCCCCCGGACCCGCTTCGAAACATTTCTCACATACGTCAGCTTCTTCCCCCAGTTGATGGCCGGACCGATTGAGCGAGCCGCCCACCTCCTGCCTCAAGTGGAGAAGGCACGAACTTGGTCGTCCAGCAATCTACGTGCTGGTACCGGCCTCGTGATGTGGGGTTTATTCAAGAAAGTGGTCATCGCGGACACCTTGGCGCCCTATGTCGACAAGGTATTCCTTCTCGAGGCGCCACCAGCTTCGTTGATGTGGGCCGCCACCACCGCCTTCATGCTGCAGATCTATGCGGATTTCTCGGGATATACCGACATCGCTCGCGGCACGGCACGAATTCTCGGCATCGACCTCGTGCGCAACTTCGACGAGCCTTATCTCGCCGCCACCACGCAGGAATTCTGGCAGCGCTGGCATATTTCGTTGTCGACGTGGATTCGCGACTACCTGCTCGCCCCGCTGTTGGGCGACGCCAACCGTGTCTCGCCGCTCCGGTTCGGTGCAGCGGTGACCTTCACCATGGTCGTCATGGGACTGTGGCACGGCGCGGGTTGGAATTTCCTGCTCTTTGGTGTGTTCCAGGCCACGGCGATTGGATTCTACGCGGTCGTCTCGCGTTTGCTCCCGGCCCGAATAAAAGCGATTCCTGGCGGGCGTTACGCCGCGGCGGCCCTTCACATCCTGGTGGTCGGCGAACTCGGGGCCCTGTTTTTCCGCGAATCCTCTATGGCGCATATCCTCACGCAACTGACCCGTGTGCCCTGGGGTGGTACGGGGGGAGAGATGGCCATGGCGCTCGGCTTGCTCGGGCTTTGTGTGATCGCCAATATTCCGTTCGTCATCGAACATGTGGCGAGACGAACGGTGCTTCCCTGGATCCCCACCCATCGGGCGGGATTGATGGTGGAAACGACCGTCTGGAGTATGTACGTCGTGGCCATCGCCATCGCGTGGAACACAGATGGCGCTGACTTCGTGTATTTTCAGTT
>CAMASI010000048.1 GCA_945861065.1 Klebsiella pneumoniae
GGCCAGTGGAACCCGTTCGTGTCGCGCGCACTCGACCGGATGCGCGGCCGCCGCGCGAGACACCGGACGTCCATCGCGCCTCCAGACAAACGTACCGGCGCAACTGCCTTCTCTGCGCGGTGCCGCCTGACGGAGGCCGATCTGCACCCGACAAGGTTGAGGCGCCGGCACACATCGAGGATCGCCGCGCGCTCAGTGGCGGAGCCCGATGCCGACAGGTAGTACCGCCTCTTGTCGCCGGGCGAGTACTTCCCCGCGCCTTCTGCGATATTGAGTACGATCGACAAGGAGGCGCGTGACAGCTGATCACCAATGTGCGAGCGCCCCCGAGGCAACCGCTCAACGACGCCGTTGGCGAGTACCAGGAAGTCCAAGGCGACGGCGTACACATCGAGCTTCTCATGGTCGAACGGCATCGCTGCCTCGGGTCGGGAGGGGGATCGGGATCGGGATCGGGATCGGGATCGGGTGCGGGCAGGAGTATCGCGGAGCGGCTTTCGATCATCGCGCCACGCCGGAAGCGACCAAAGGGTATCGATCAGACCCTCGCCGAACCGGCCGATTGACAGGCCCTCAGAGCAGGACTAACGAGCAGCCCGCGAGCATCTCCGCCCTACATTTTGGTGCGTGTCTCACGTGCCCGCAGGGCCGGATCCTAAGGAGCTGTCTTGGAACAAGACCAAAATCGGCGGCGCTCGCCGATGATTATCGGCGTTGCTGCTGTGGGTCTGCTGCTCCTGCTGTGGGGCGTGGCGCAGGTTTCGTCCGACCCCGCCATTACTGGCGAGGCCCCGCCCGAAGAACAGGGCCTGCAATGGGAGCACCGAGACGGCAAATGGCTCATCGTAGACGTGGACGAAAAGGGCGAGAAGGTCTGGGCCGGTGACACCGAGATCGTGCCGTTCTTTCTGCTCATCAAGCCCACCACCATTGCCATGGCAGGGGGCGCCATTACCTTCATCATCGCGCTCTTGATTGGGATTCGTAAGTTCGCCCCCGAAGAACCCGAACCTGTCAGCCAGAAGGCGACGCCCGCCCCGGCCGGCCCGCGCCAATACGTGGAGACGGACCCAAACCAGCCCCTCGATTCTTTGGTATCTTTGACTAGAACGCCGACGGGAGCGCTTCCGCGTCCGTCCGCACAGACCCCCATGCCCGCCCGCCGGATTTCCGATGACCGACTGCCCTCCTACGGCGGTCGAGACAAGGTCGGACCCGGGAGCCAGGAGGATCAATGAATTTCGCGCTCGCCGTTCACGGTGGAGCCGGTCTCGACAAACCGGGCAGTCTAACGCCTGAGCGTCAAGCGGCATGCCGAGCCACTCTAGAAGAGGCCCTGCGAACGGGCGCGCGCGTGTTGGCGGCCGGCGGCTCGGCCGTCGAAGCCGTCGAGGCCGCGGTCGTGCTTCTTGAGGACTCCCCCCTGTTCAACGCGGGGAAAGGGGCTGTCCTTAATGCCGACGGTGTCGTTGAGATGGACGCCGCCATCATGGATGGCCGGGAACGAAAAGCGGGCGCCGTTTGTGGGGTTCGCCTCGTACGAAACCCAATCCTCGCGGCACGCGCAGTCATGGAACACTCCCCCCACGTGCTCTTGTGCGGCGACGGGGCCGAGGCATTCGCGCGCCTTCGCGAGGTCGCCATGGCCGAACCCGCCTACTTCATTGTCCAGGACCGAGTCGACCAACTGCTTCGCCTTCAGACCGGTGAGCCAGATGAAGCGGCGCCCGACGTGTACGGAACCGTCGGCGCTGTCGCACGCGACCTGGAAGGCCACCTGGCTGCAGCCACCAGCACCGGCGGCACCGTGGGAAAACACGCCGGACGGGTCGGCGACACGCCGATCATCGGCGCAGGTACCTTTGCGTGGGACGCGACTGTCGCCGTGTCGGCCACTGGCGACGGTGAATCGTTCATCCGATCGCATGTCGCCGGTCGCTTGTCAGACTGGATGGAGATGGCTGGGCTGTCCCTTCGGGAGTCCGCCCACCGCGTGATTCATCAGGATTTGGTTGGCGGTCGCGGCGGTCTCATCGCCATCGGCCGCAATGGGCCAGCGATCATGCCGTTCAACACGGCGGGCATGTTCCGAGGCCGCATGGATGCGCGCGGCGAACCGGAAATCCTCATCTGGTGAGCGGGCTCCCGTCCACCGGTTCTCGCGCGAGAACTTCGAGTGCCGCAGACCCTACGGGTTCAGTCGCCCAGTGTTGAAGGTGCCCGAAACGCGCCGCCAACCGCGTCAGGTGCCGCCTGTTGCCCCCGACGCCGTCGAGCACCTCCTTGGGTGCCAGCAGGTCCTTCGAATGGCCTAGACGTGCGCCGGCGACCTGCACCGCACCATCGGGCCCGACCGCGTCCACCAGCCCCAAAAGGCGACCCGCGTCCAGCCCCACTGGAATGCGCCGAAACCCCACCGAATCCGCCACGCCGGCAAGGATGGCCTGGACCACGAGGTCCGGGTCCTGCGGGCGCTCCAACACATCGGCTTTTCGCGTTTCCCAAGCGGGCGCGATGCTCTCGTACACGGAGTCGGCAGGCCTCGCAGAGGACGCGCGCGTCGCTGCGAGTCCGAAACCCGTCGCGAACGCGCCAGGCTCCACCACCCGCACCCGCACCCCGAAACTGTGGTTTTCGAGCCACGTGGCTTCTGCAAGCGCTTCCACGGCATGTTTGGTGGCGGCGTACCAACCCGATTCCGGAAACACCATCCGGCCCGCGACACTCGACAAGAACACCGCGGTCCCTTTTCGCGCACGAAGCCCTGGCAGCGCGGCCCGAATCGTGCGCGCCACGCCGAACACGTTGACGTCGAAGAGGTCTTCGACGGCGTCTGAGTCCGCCTCCGCCACAGTGCCAAACACCGCATGCCCGGCATTGGCGACGACCACGTCAAACTGTTCGTCAGCAAAGACCCGAGACACATCTTGGCCGACCCGCACGTCCCCAACTTCGAGTCGCACCCGCGGGCCCATTGGCCTGAGCAACGCGGAGAGCGTTTCCAAACCCGCCCGATCGACATCGAGCCCCACGACGTCGTGACCCGCGTTCGCCGCCGCGATCGCCAGCCCCCGTCCGAAGCCGGATGCACACCCGGTCACCATCCAACGTGCCATTCGGCCGGATAACCCCGTCGCCATGCGCTTCCGTTCCGTACTCCGAGCCACCCTTGTCGTTGCGATCGTCGCCGTCGGATCGTTCGATGTCCTGGCGAATACGGCCTGGGGCCGACGCCAGTTGGTCCGATGGGCGCCAGACGGCAGTAGCGGACCCCCTGCGAACGACGCCGGCACGCCCAGGTTTGCAGGGGCAGACCTTTCGTTGCCCCGAATCAATGTTTTCCTCGTGCCCGTGACGCTGCACATCGACAAGCCAGTGGACCTCGTCGTCACGCCGCCTCACCACGCGCTGGTGGCGACAAAAACAGGCCGACTCTCGTGCCTCGACCTGCGCAACGGGGAACATCGTGCCTTCCAAGACGTAGACGTGGAGTCCAACTCCGAACTCGGCCTTCTCGGGCTCGCGCTCCATCCGGACTGGCCAACCGACAACCGAATGTATGTCTCGAAGACCGTGACCGGAGGCGCGGCCGCGCTGTCGCGGGTCGTGATGCATCGCGTGGATTCACCGAGGGATCCGTGCGCTGGATCGTGGTCCAAGGAGGTCGTTCTCCTCGAAGTAGAACAACCGTATGCGAATCACAACGGAGGCCAGATCCGCTTCGGAAACGACCGGATGCTCTACTGGGGCCTAGGCGATGGCGGATACCGCGGAGATCCCCACGAGGCGGGCCAGAATCCAACCACGTGGTTGGGGAAGATTCTCCGCGTCGATGTTTCCACCGACGCCGCAGTCGCGCCGCCCGACAACCCGCATGTGGGTGATGCCGCCTGGCGCCCGGAGATCTGGGCCAGCGGCTTGCGGAATCCCTGGCGATTCGACCTTCTGGCAGACGGCCGCGCACTGGTCGGCGACGTTGGGCAAGACGCCTGGGAAGAAGTGGACGTCGTGCAGCGGGGCGACAACCTCGGTTGGAACATCTGCGAGGGCTCCGTCCGCTACGACGCCGCCGACCCTGCAGAACCTTGTCCACGCACCGGGCTGGTGGGCCCTGTGTGGACCTATGGACGCGACCGCGGGGTGTCAGTGACTGGCGGCGTCGTGGGCCGCGGTGACGACGCACTGAAGGGACAATTCGCCTTTGGCGACTTTGCCACGGGCCGTCTGTGGAGCCTCGACCCTGTCACGCTCTCCGTCTCGGCGCTCGGTCAGTTCAATGTCCGACCTTCCGCCTTCGCACGCGACGATGAAGGCAAAATCCTGCTGTTGGACTATTCAGGCGCGATCTGGCGAATCGAGGCGCCGAAGCCGTAGCCTCGTCAGATGGCGCCACTTGCGCGACGGATCCCCACGGCCGCAGCGAGCCATCCCGCCACCCACCAGCCGACCCAAGGGTTGTGCTCCAAGCGCTCTTCCGTCCGTTCGAGACGGATCCGACCGGCGGCAGGGTCCAACAACGGTTCTCGCCAAGCAGACGGCGTCATGAAGCGGCCAGTTGTCAGCTCGGTCCACCGCAACATCAGGTCGCCAGCGACGAGCCGGTCCAACTCGGGGTCCCGCTCGTTCACCGCGACCAGCGTCTCCGCAGTTCCGACTTTTCTGCCGTCTTGGTCCGCTTCCGCCGACAAACGCCAGGTTCCGCCCGACGGGGGTGACCAAGGAAACACCACTTCTCCTTCCGGTCCTGTGACGCCGTCCACCACAACGGGCTCGCTCGGGCCGGAAACGCGCAACACGACCCGCGCACCGGCGAGCGGCGCGAATCCAGGATCCCGGACGCGGGCGACCACGCGCACGTCCTCGCCAAGCCGGTAATTTTCGCGGGGCGTATCCACGGCCACACGCGACAACGCAGGATCGCGCAGCAACCACCGCAACGCGTTTTTCCAAAATCGAAGGTAAGCTTGGTTCCCCCTCCCTGAGGCCGCCTCCGTCACCGACCACCGCCACGACGCGTCCGTCATGAGCGCCATGGAACGGCCGCTGCCCACCTCGCGAACCGCCAACACCGGGAGCGGGTTGCCCGACAGGTCCACGGCCGTCGGATGCGCAAGCAGCACCGCCGCGCCAGGCACGCCGCCGCTCACGACGTTGACGCCATCCACCAACGGCAGGCGCGCCCACCAATTGGCATTTTCGGCCGCCTCGCCGACCAACCGCGTCAGCGGGTGCCGCTCTCCTTCCGGGGTCAGAATCGGGCGAAACGGATCGACCAACGGCGTCGTGGAGGGACCCGGAACAAGGACAGGCAGCACGTCCCCAAGGGGTGTTTGCCCGTATCCAGCCTGGCCAAAACTCTTGTCTCCACCCACGACGACCAAGCCGCCACCGTCTTTGACCCAATCGGCGACGTTGCCGAGCAAGGCGTCAGCCTCCTCCCGAAAGTAGGGCTCATGGTCGAAGTTCTGCAGGATGATGATGTCAAAACTGTCGATCTGCTCGTCGAATAGGTCCTCGTACGGAAACTGAATCAACGAGATCTCGTCGTCACGCCATGCGCCGTCCAAGTCTGCAGGTGTGCGAAGAATGTAGAAACACACCAGCTGAATACCCGGATCTCCCTTGAGGAATCGGCGAAGAAACTTCACATCCCAGCCGGGGGCGCCTGCGACCTGAAGGACACGCATTCGGTCACGCACGACCGAAACCACGACCGGCAAGCTGTTGTTGGACGGAACCGCGTCTCCCGCGGGCGCATCCACAGCCACTTCATAGTGGAACCGACCTGCGTCCGAAGGAATCACTTCGAAGCGCACATCTGCCCCGCCGTCGGCGTCCAACACCACGCGTTGCGCCGAAATCGGAGCGCCATCCTGCAACAACGACACGCCGACCGTACCTGGGACTGCGCCGGACCCCTCCACCCGAGCGCGCAACGTGAACGGCGTGCGCACAAAGGCCCAGCCGCCCGCGTCCACGTCACGAACCGCCAAGTCGAGAATTGCGTGTTGGCCCCCGACCTGGACAACCGACAGCGGCCCAGAGAGTTCGGGGAGCGTGTTCGCGGCCACCGCGTCCGCCAAGGGTCCGCGATCGATCCCATCGGTGACCACGACAATCCCAGATAGTCGTTCGGATCCGATTCGATCCCGCAATGCACCGAGCGCCGCGAGCACGTCGGTATCGGGGAGATCGTAGGCCGACGGCGGTCCCGCCCGCAGGTCTGCCCCGTAGTGGTACACGTCTACCGCCGGTCCCAACCGCCGAAGCCGATTGAGCACGTCGGCCACGTCTGCGCTTCGTTCCGTTCCGGCTTCCAACACACGCATCGAACGCGACGCATCCACCAAAGCGACGATCCGACCCGGCTCAGGCGTGCCCACGTCCCGAATTCGGGTCGGTCCAGCGGCGGCCAAACCGGCGGCACCGCCGGCCAGGACAAGCGCGATGGCCTCAAAGACGGTCGACAGGTGAAAACGACGACGCCACATCGACAAGGCAACCCACAGCAGCGTCCCGAACCACACGGCTCCCGCCACCCACCACGAACCCGACCATACGATGACCCCGTCACTCACTCGATGCGTCCTTCGAGTAAGAGCTGACGCACGTGGGTTTGGTCCTTCTTGTAGTCTGCGGTCACACTGTACACGACGAGGTTGAGCGCAAGCTTGATGGCCTCATTGCGCTGCCGTTCGCCCCCGGGAACCACCGCGTAGCTGTCCCGCCCGTCCGAACCCCGATCGAGGGCCCCGGACAGGTCATCGTGATGAACCACGATGGGGCTGACGTCACCCACCGTGACCCCGTCCAAATACCCATGCCGGGCGAACCTGCCCGTTGGCGTGTTCAGCAGAAAGAACGACCGAAACACGCTGTGGTCCGCCGGCATCCGCGTCAACGTCCGACCCGGCAGAACGGACGCGCACAAGGTCCGAATCGAGGCAAGCGCCGGCCCATCGGAGACGCCCGACGCGTCGTCCAACACCAAGAACCCCCCGTAGGAAAGGTAGCGCCCGAGCAGCTCAAGCACTCGGGTCTCCGGCAGCACAAAGTTGCCGGTCACAATCAGCGAAGCAAACGGGTGATCGAATAAGCTCAGGTCGTCGGGCCGAAGCACCACGGGCAATGGCGCGGTATCGATCGACGTAGCGGCGGCCACCTCGTACTGCAGTCGTTTCCACGCGCCAGGCCGCTGCACCGTGCCAGCGCCAAGGTCGAGTTCGGCGACGTGGAATCGGTTTGATTCCCCGAAACCCAGCGCCACACTGGGCGCGCTGATCGCGCCTGCCAAGAAAGTTCGCCGAAACATCAGGAGGTCCGGCCCATCCACGCAGAAAGCGCGGCAGCAAGGCCAATGGCTATCGTGCTGCCCAGCCACGCCCACCCAGCAAGGTCCACCGTCCGCGACAGGCGTTCCGGCGCCAGGGCAGCCTCGACCTCCCGCACCGTCGTCTCCACCAAGACGTCGCTCTCTGACGGGTCCACACCCACTGCGACGTGCGCCACGACCCCGCCTTCACCCGCATCCACCCGCCAACTCCCGGGCAACGTCGCCACAAACACGGCAGCCCCAGACTCTACGGTGGCCGCCACCTGTCTGCCATTCGGATCCACCAAGACGACATCCTCCAACGAATCGCGAAGGGGCACCACCATGCGCTGGCCCACCAAACCCGTCATCGCGATGGCACCCTCGCCCAAAGATGCGCCTGCGAATCTGACGATCCCCTGAATCATTGGAACAAAAACCGCCTGCAAGGGCAGATCCGTCCAAGCGAGGTCCAGGGTCGAACTCCACACCACCACCGCGCCCCGGTCCACAGGCCTTACGAGTAAGGCCGGGAGCCCTCCCTCCCACTTGAGCGGCACCCTCGTTCCCGGTGCTGGGTCGCCCGCGTGGCCAAGCGCAGCCCGTGCGCGCACCCGGGCGAAACCATGCGCACCCCCTGCTAGAAAGGGCGCCAGAAGCGGGTCCGATCCCGTGGGCGCCATCAACGCAACACCCAACTCCCCGTGGCTCGCGAGATCCGTGACTCTCCGCATCTGCGCCGGCAAGATCGGCCCAAGGGCGCTGTTCCACGCGTCAGGATTGACGTTGTCGCCCCCTGAGATCACCAGGGTCCCGCCCCCATGCACAAAGTCCAACAACTGTTTGCCATACGCCCGGGGGTCCGCGACGTTGGCGAGCACGACGACCCGGAACGCACCTTCGGTCAGGTCCTCGAGACCCGCCACCGGCGCAACTGTGACCCCGACATCCGACCGACTTCCCCCGAAGGGCGCGAGGGCAAGATTGAGAAAGTACACCTCAGATCGGATGGGTGTTTCCCCCGGATCGCCGTCGATCACGAGCACTCGGGACGCACCCGCCTGCGGCAGATGCCACGCAGCAAGATTGTCTTCTACCAGAATCGGGTCATCGCACTGCACCGTGCCCACGCCGCCAAGCGTACCGACGGGTACCATGACCCTCTTCTCGCCGCCTGCCTCCGTGACGTCTACGAACACGGTAATGCGGGTGCCGTCTGGCAAAACCACATCGCAGGCGGCCTCGGTCGGCGGACCCCGGCGCCCAAGCCGCAACGTCAAAACGCCGCCTTCCGGACCCTCGGCCCACCGCACCTGCTCGATCCAACTGTTGACCGGGAGGTCGGGGCCCACCGGGAACGGGACAATCGCGGCCCCGTCTTCCGTCAACCGGCTGATTTCGTCCACGGCACTCGCTACCGTTCCCCGTCCTGCTTGATCGCTGAACAACAGAACCTCGCCGGGTTGGCGGTCCAGCAGTCGTCGCGCCGACGCCAAAGCTGCTCGTAGGTCTGTTCCGTACAGACTGGGGACAATCGCGCCCAGCGCTGCGGCGGCACGAGCGGGTGTCACGAAGCCCTGCGTCTCCGAGGTGGCCTCGCGATCAAACCCGATCACCGCGACCTCGGCGGAGGCCGGCAGTCTTTGCACCGCATCGATGGCAGAGCGTTGGGAGAATTCAAACACGGATGCGCCGTTGTCCAACTTGGCTCTCGACGACAACGAGCGGTCGAGCAGCACGACGATTCGCCCGCCGTGACCCCATTGGGGGTCCACATCGCTGAGCGTCAACTGAGGCGCTGACGCCGCCAACACCGCCAACAACAGGCCAAGAACCCGCAACGCGAGAACCCATCGGTCGTCGAATCGGCGATGGCGTCTCGGCGCGGCGCGCACCTGATCCAACAAGAACATCGCGCCGAACACAATTCGTCCCACCGGACGCCGACGGGAAAGGTGGGCCACAAGCGGCCCGATGGCCATCGCGCCCGCCGCCAGGGCTAGGGGAACGGCAACGCCTAGATCCAAGTTTCGTCCCGCCTTCCCAGCAGCGCCCGCGCCACAACTGGGGGCAAAGGCGCGCCCGTGTCCACGGCCCACCACAAGCCACCCAGCGCATGCACGGCGTCCCGCACACTCGAATCGTGCCGGTCACGAGCGAGACGGAGGCCGACCCTCACCACGTCGGCGTCGACCACCCGTTCTTCGCCCGTCTCCGGTGAAACCAACCAAGTCACACCCACCCCGTCCAGCCTCAACTCCGCCTCATCCCGCAGATGCAACACCCGAAGGTCCACCCCCCGCGCCGCAAAGCCCCGAAGCGCAGGAAGCCAGTCATGCAGCGGCTCCATGCCATCTGTGAGCAGAAAGACTACCGCCTTGTGCGGGGCTCTGGACGCCACCGACACGAGTTGCTCTCCAAGGCCTGCCCGGCCCGCCGGAACCACAGACGCCAACGAGCCGAGGCCCATGGCCAAGCCGTTCTGGCCGCGACGTGGAGGGAAACGCCGCCTTTCGACCTTCCCGGCAATGAGTTCGAGCCCAACCGGTTCCCCACCGTCCCAAGCGGCCACCATCAGCGTCGCGGCGAGAACAATGGCGGCACCTGCTTTGCCCTGGGCCAGATCGGGGCGCCCCGGTGAAGGAACCTGCGGTCCCGAAGCCAAATCGGCCGACGCGTCTAGAACCACCAGCACCGGGAGATCGGTTTCTTCATGGCTCCGCCGAACCAACAGCCGATCAGTCCGCGCCCAGACGCGCCAGTCGATGCGCCGGGCGTCCAGGCCGGGGCGGTACACCTCCCAGTCGGCAAACTCTACGGCCGTGCCGAGGCGACGACTGCGATGCAAGCCGAGTCGGAGGCCCTTTGCGAGGCCGCGGGCGCGTAAATGCAGCGTAGAAAGACGCGCCAGCGCCTCCGCGTCGACGAGCGAAGGCATCGTCAGCCCCGGACCTCGTCCAGGAGCTGCTTCACGACATCTTCGGCACGGCGCCCCGACGCTTCAGCGTCAAAGCCCAGCACCAATCGGTGCCCAAGAACGGCAGGCGCCACTGCCCGAACGTCCTCCACGTCAGCAACGGCGCGACCCCGAAGCGCTGCCCAGGCCCGAGACCCAACCGCAAGGGCGACCGTCGCGCGCGGGCCAGCGCCCCACCGGACCCACTTTGCCGCGGCCGTACCAGAGCCCGGCCGAGTCGCGCTGGCCAAGCGCACCGCGTAGCGCACCGCATCCGGGTTCATCGGAAGGCGACGGACGACATCCTGCAGCGACAACAGCCGCTCGGCGTCTAGAACTGGTTCCGACTCCGGAAACGTGCCGACGGCGGTGCGGAACACGATCTGCGCCTCTTCGGCGGCAGAAGGGTAGCCCACAGGAATCGCAAATAAGAACCGGTCGAGCTGAGCCTCGGGCAACGGCCAGGTCCCCTCTTGTTCGATGGGGTTCTGCGTCGCAAACACTAAAAAGGGGCGTTGCACCACATGGGTGGTGCCTCCCACCGTGACTTGACGCTCTTGCATCACCTGAAGCAGCGCGGCCTGGGTCCGGGGTGGCGCTCGGTTCACCTCGTCGGCCAGCAGCAGATTGGAAAAAACGGGGCCGGGCACAAAACGGGGTTCTCTACGGCCTGTGACCCGATCCTCCTCGTACACTTCTCCGCCGGTGACGTCCGCGGGCAACAAGTCGGGGGTGAACTGGATGCGCCCAGGCTGCAGGCCGGCCGCCCGAGCGACCGACTGAACGAGCAGTGTCTTCGCGAGGCCAGGAACCCCCACGAACAAACAATGTCCGTCGGCCAACAACGCAGCCAACATCAGGTCGATCACCGCGTCTTGGCCGACGATGACGCGTCCGACGGACTGCCGAAGCGCCTCGCGCGTGGCGGGCAACGCGTCAAACAACTCCACATCTCGATCCATGTCGGTCAACTCCGTTGTCGAACCGCTTTGAGCACCGCGGCTTCGATTCGATCCCGCGCGTCGGCGCCCGCACCTACCACGACATCCACCACAACCCCGTCTCGCCCGATCACTACGACGGTGGGCAGACTGGAAATTCCGTAGCGCTTCTTCGTCGCGCCGTCGGGATCTACGATCAGTGGGTACGTCACGGCGGGCGCGCCGGGCCGGCTAAGGAAACTCTTGATGACCGGGGCGTCTTCGTCCGACGCACCTACAACGACCAGACCCTGCGCTTTGTAGGCCGCGGACAGCCGCTCGATCTCCGGCATCGACTTCCGACAAGGGCCGCACCACGTCGCCCAAAAATCCAACAAGATTGGCGAGCCCGAGGGAATTCGGAACGGCAGGCCCGAAAGGTCAAGCAACGCTGTCGGCGGTGCCCGCTTTCCAACGAGGCCCTCCGCGCTTCCGTAGCTGGGCAATACGATCACCCCGATGTGATTGTGCAGCAAGTCCCCCGCGTCGTCCGCACCCTCCCCGGTCAAGACGTCCAGCACGCTCTGGTGCCTTTGGGTCGACGCCCCTTGGCTCAGCGCAATTGCGGCATCACGCGCAAATTCGCGCGCACCGACATCGAAGGGGTCGAGGTCAAGACCCGCCTCCCACGCCGACAATGCACCTGCGACGTCCCCGCGCGATCGCAGGTGCATTGCGAGCGCCATCCACGAGTCTGCGACCTCTGGGTACGTAAGAAGTGTCGCGCGCAACAACGCCTCCGCGGGCTCAACACGACCCAAAGCCGAGTGCGCTTCTGCCATCCGCACAGCAACAACTGGCGACGGACCCGGTGCGTCCTCGGGAACCGCGCGACCATACTCGACCAAGGCCGCTTCGTGGTGACCATGACGGCCCAACAAGTCCCCGAGTGTCAGCCAACGACCAAGGTCTTCGCGCTTCGCAAGCACGGGGTCGGCCGCGAGGTCGTCTCCACCGTCCAGGGCAACGGCCGGCTCCGCGACCACCGTACGACGGTAATTAAGTCCCCGAAGGTGGGTTTTCCACGCCGCCTCCAGGCCTGGGAAGTCCGCAAAACCGCTGGCTTGCGCGAGGGCGAGGCCTGCCTCTGTTCCAGAACGAACATCGGCCAGCGTGTCCACAAGCACGTCGTCGCCGCCCCGTTCAAACGCGAAACTCACCAACGACGCCAATTGGGCGTAGGCGAGCGCCGCAGCTTCCCGCGACGGAAGTTTGGCGAGTGAAGGATTCATCGACTTGAACGGGATGAACGCGTCCCGGGCCAACGCCTCAGCGAGCAACCCCTCGGCTCGCGGCCCGTGCTCAAACCTGTCAGTGCCGTCGACCCATCGCGTCTCCAGGTAGCGCGCAATGCCCTCTTGCAACCACACCGGCGCGCGGTCAGACGTCGCATGCGACACCAACAAGTGAATGTACTCGTGCGTGATCGTGTCACGCCAGCCGTAGCCAGTGCCGTGACTTCTTGGCGACGTCACCAAGAGCCTGGACCACTTGGACAAGGCCACAACGCCGGTGGTGTACACGTCTTCGACCATAAAGGACGAGGCCGCGATGAAGGTCTTGGTGTCCGGGTACAACTCGACGGCGGTACGCCCCGGGGGCGCTTCACCGATCAGCGCGGTGAGCGCTCGATCCGCCGAGGCCAACACAAGCAGCGTCTCGGCGACCAACACGGCATCGGGCCCCGGCCGATAACGAACGTCGAATCGCCCGCCCGCAACGACATGCCAACCTGCGGTGGCAAACGTAGTTCGCTCATACAACGCCAGCGTTTCCGAAGGCTGAGCCCCGGAAATCGCTTCCGACCGCGTCCGTGCTTCGAGGGCCAACGGAAAGCGGCCCGCGAAGAAGTCCACCTCGGCAACGAGGGAGAGCACCTCCGCGTTCGTACTGGTCCGTCCACCCAGCGCGAGCACGGCCCGCTCCGCACAAGGAACATCCACGTTGGCGAGGCACGCGCGCACCTCATCGCCCAGCGCCCAAGCGACCGAGCACGCCAGCAGCCACGTCATGGCTGCACCAGCTCTTCGTAGTACCGCGAACGCGCTGTCCGCCACGCCGCCGGCACGTCGCCTTGCATCGCCTCTAGCAAGGCCCGACGGTAGGCGTCAGGCGGCACGAATTCCTCCAGCGTTGGCAGATCCATCGGACTCATGGCGACCTCGCCGTCCTCGGAGCCCGGGCCGCCGTCGCCTTCCGTACCTCCCCCCTCGCCCTGCGCACTGCGGGCACTGGCAAGCGCATCGCGCAGCAGATCCGCGGCCTCCGTCACATCGCTCGCAGCTGCGCCTTGTGCCCCGCTGGCCTCCAATGCCAAGGACTCGCCGAGATCGCGTTCGGCCTCATCCATGCGCATTTCCGCCTGATTGAGCGCCTGCTCAATTCCGTCCGGAGCGGTCGGTAGACGTTCTTGCACTTCCCGAACGCCGCCCCGCGCCGCCGACAACCGGTCCCCCAACTGCTGTTGTTGCGGCGAGAGTCCCCCGACACCCGACGACGCTGCCGCACGAGACGACAGTTGACTCAGCCGCTCGAGCGCAGCGATGACCCGCACAGCCGCAGTCGTGGTGCGTTGCGCGTCTTCTGGCGTGGGTCCGGCCTGACCTCGAGCGGCCTCCAGACGAGCGACGCGGCCAAGCACCTCGCCGGAAACCGCTACCGCTTCCGCCACCGCCCGCGCGCCTCGAAGGTCGCGCGACGCCACTGCGTCTACCACCCGCTGTGAAAGCTCCGCAGCCTCACGCGCGCGTTCCGTCTCATAAAATCTTCGGCCTGCCGCCTCCAATGCGTCTGCGTAGCCGACGGTCCGAGCCTTGAGGTCCCGCGCAGCCGCTTCTGCCTCGCGCCACCCAGAAACCAACGCCTCCGAACTCTGCGCTCGCGAACTCTCATCGCGCCCGGCGACCTCCTCGCGCAGCACCTCCTGCTCGCCCGCGATCGCGTCGAGTTCCGCGATGACGTCAGCAGCCTGTTGCATCGCTTCTTTGTCCTTCGCGCGTCGCCTTGCGAGATCCGCCGCGACGGCGTCATTCAAGTCCGCAATGCGCGCAACAAGGCGTCTGGTCAGTTCGCGACGAGAATCGATCTCCTCCGCAGCAGCGGCCCGGTCCGTCAGGCGGTCGATCTCCATCAAACGACGGGAGACCAGGTCCTGCAGCCCACCGCTTTCGAGGCGAAGCGAATCTCGACGCAGTGCCGAAGCCTGCCGCTCAACCGTGTCCAACGCCGGGATCAGGTCGGCCTTGGCGTCTCGCCCCGCCAGAGAATCGCCCGTCGACGCCAGGGCCTTGGCGCCGCGCTCGACACGCGCCAACGCCGCGGCCTGGGCCCGCAATTCCAACAGCAACAGCACGTCTTCGAGGTCGGTCACGGCGTCCGCTCGCAATGCCGCAGCCTCCCCCATGGCCGTAGACGACGCCGATCGCAGGTCGTCGGGCTCGAACGCGATTTGGCTGAAGCGCACCAACGAGGTGGCCGACTGCACGACGTCTTGGATCAGCGGTGCCAATCTCGGCGAGTCGCCAAGCGCCGCGATCTCGTCAAATAGCGGCCGATACCGCGTGGCTACCAACGCACCCCACGCCGAAGCCGACGCGCCCGTTGCTCCGGGCGGCCACGGCTCGGTGAGAAACTGCGCCAACACGGGAATCAGCAGGTCCCGAATACGGCTTTCTCGCAGCGAAGCCAGCCGTTCCGACGCGCCAGGTCCGAGCACCGCAATTCGAAACGGTGCCGAACGACCTTCATGCGAGCCAGAGACGGTATCGCCGTCGCGGGCGGCGACCTCCAGTGTCGCTTCGTCCCCAGGAACGAGTCCGAGCTCACGGGGCCGGATCGTCAAGACGCCCTCGACTGAAGTCTTGTGACCGTCGACCTGACGCAGCGGCGTCACCACCTCGACCCCATTGACCCGGAGCACCACCGTGACGACCCCGAAGTCATCGCCGGCGCGCCAAGCCACCCCAATTGGCGAGTCCACTGGCACCTCCATGACGGCAGTCCCCACATCCACGACCACCTCGGGGGCTCGGTCGGGAACAGGGGTCACGAGAAAGGCCGCCGACGACGCGGTTGTGCCTCCGCTCGTCAACAGCATCTGCCACGTCGCGGCCTCTGACGTGATTCGGAAGGTCCCCGTCACAGACCGAAAGCCGGTGACCTGGGCATCCAGCACCTCCTCGCCGACCCTCAACGTCGCTTCTTCCACCGCTATCGCCGTCCTGAGCGTGACCTCGACCTGGGTCCCCGGCGGGCCCTCGACGTCGCCCGTTCCATTTTCCACCACCCGGGGGGGAAGCCCCGTGTAGGCCGGAAATATCGAACGGATCACGAGATCCCCGACCCGCGCCGCAGGCCCTGCCGTCGGTGGGCCCGGTGTCATCCAAGCCGCAATGGGGGTTCCCTGGACCCACCAGTCCACGCGCGTTCGCAACCCAGGCCCCAACGCCCAGGAGGCCGCCGCCAGCGACACCCAAGTCACACTTGCAGAGAGCGTCGTAGCCGCGGTTCCAATGGGGTGGACCGCCTCCACGGGAACCCGGATGAGCACATCCACCGTTCGCTGCGCTTCCCTCGCCACAATCGCGGCGCTGGCAGGCTGCGTCGGCGACGAAAGCGTAACGAGAAGGCCTCGCAAACCCTTCTGCACCGCTTCAACGCGACGCGCCTGGCCCACAATGTCCCCGGCGGCTCGCCAGGCGCCGACGGAACGACGCAGGGCGACCCACAACACGGCCACGAACCCTGCGCCCAACACGACCGCGCTCAGGCCCCGTGGCAGGCCCGCAAACGGCGCAAACCCCGCGACGCCTACCACCAAACCGAGTGCCCCGAAGCCCCAAGCAGCCGCGAATCCCGCCACCAGCAGCCGTTCCCGCCAACCGAACGCCCTGAGAAGCCGTTGGAGTCGCCCGATCTCCGCCATGCTGTTTGAATACCCCTACCTAGGCCCGAACGTCCATCGCGACGGCTGTCTCCGTTTACGCAACCCTGCGGAAGACAGCAACCACGGTTCCTAGAATGGACACGGAGCCGGACCGGGCATCGACATACCTCGGAGTCATCGCCGAATTGGCCGGTTGAAGGCGCATGCGATCGCCTTCCCGGTACACCCGTTTGACGGTCGCCTCTCCCTCGACCAACACCACCGCGATCTCCCCGTTGCGCGCCTCTGCTTTCTGGCGGACGAACACGGTATCGCCGTCGAGAATTCCATCTTCCACCATGGAATCCCCGCGCACGAGCAAGGCGAACACCTTGCCACCGGGCGGAAGCAGCGCACGATCCATCCGGATGGCGCCTTCATAATTCTCCTCGGCCAACAATGGAACGCCCGCCGCGACTCGTCCCAACAGCGGAACGGACACGACGCTGTCGTCGTTCTCCAGGCCCGCTTCTGACGTGATGCGCAGGCTCCGCGGCAGACCCGGGTCCCCGACCCGCTCCACGTAGCCCTTTCGGATCAGCGCCTTGAGGTGATCGCTCACCGCGTTGGTCGATTTCATCCCAAGGGCGCTGCCAATTTCGCGGTAACTAGGCACCACCCGATTCTGGTCCCAGTGGGCACGAATGAACTCCAGCATCTCGCGCTGACGCGGCGACAACTCTTCCATCGAACACCCCTGGACGTGCGTTCCCGTGAACGCACGTACAGTACCGCGCCGATTCGCTCACGTCAAGGCGTTGGCGCACCGTCTTTCTGCCGCCACGCGATGCGGGCCCGTCGAACCGTTGAGGTGTTGCGCTGCGCATCGGTTTCGATCACGGCACGCACCTCGACCTGGTTCGTGTTGCCGTCTACAACGGAGGCGCCGTAGCCCACGGCCAGGACCCGAACGGGCGCCCCACACCCCGTGTCGTCCACGGTGAGAAACGTGGAGCCAGGCAGGCAACCGCGGCTCGCCTGACAGGTGAACGCCTCGACCCTGACCTCCAGCAAGGAACAGCCAGGAGGGTCCAGAGTCGCCGTTCCGGCCGTCAGCAGCTTCGCACTCACCGCGGGCCGGACCGCCTTCCCGCCCTCCACAGGCAACAACGTGCGCATCAAGGTGAGCGGTCGTTCACCCGCCACAGAGGGCACGTACCGAGGCGCTGCTTCCCACTCGATTTGGATCGTAGGGTTGGCCAGACCGGCCTCCCCCCTGATCCTCGCCACGTCGTCGGCGTTTGACGGATCGAGGTACAGTGCATCGGCGCTTCCGCCATAGAAACTCAGGACATCAGTGACTAAGGCAGAATGTCCATGCGCAGTAAACGCGACGATCGCAGGCCGGCCGACGAGTGCCAGGTCGCGATTGAGGCCCACGGCATCTCGGCACCCAAAGCTCAACGGTCGAATTTCACCGCGTTCCGTCAGAACCTGAGGCGCGATCCCCGTCAGGGCGTTTTCGCAGATCAGGTAGTGAATAGGCTCCTCCACTCCCCTCGCTGCGAGGAATCCCGCGAGCTTTTCCTCGTCACCCCACGACACACGATGGGGACGCTCAAACGCGTGGAGCACGATGTCTTCTTTTCGGGCAGGTCTCGGCGGCCCGGCCGACGCGCTCCCGGAGCCTCGGCTTGAGGCGGTGGATCCGCCACCGAGGCTCGTAAGTCCTCCCCCAGATCCAGACGCCTTCGGCGCTTTTGCGGGCGGCGGTGGTTCAGCGCCGTCGATCGGCACCTCCACCGGCGCATCATTTCGGCTCTCTTTGAGCAGCCGCTCGGCCGCATCCACCCGTTTCGGCATGAGCCAAACGACGGCGCCCTCCTGTTGCGCAGGTTGGTAGCCACTCGGCGTCATGTCGTACAACACGCCTGGGCACCGCAACAGCGGCATCGAGCCCGAGCGATCCGTCAACGACGCGTCCATACACCCGATTGGCAAATCACCGAGTTGGTACCATGCCCCATCGGCCTCGAAAGTGACGATCCACTCTCGCGTTGTGCCGCGGATCCACACCTCGTCCACGCCATTTCGGTCGAGGTCGGTGACCCGACGAATTTTCAGTTCGGCCGGGTCGAGCCCATTGGCTCGTAAGAAGGCGGGCGCCACCTCCAGGTGTTTCGTCCCTTCCACCATCGGGCCCCGGCGGATCGTCTCCGACCAATTCAGTTCATTCGGAGCGGCACGACTGGGGCCCAAAAAGACCGCGAACACCACGAATACGCCTGCGACCGCGAGAGGCGCAGCAATCGCGATCGCCTCCAAGGGCGTGAAGCGTCGCCGCGTCGAAACCCGCAACCGCGTGTCTCCGACCCGAAGCACGTTTCCGACCTGCAGCTTGACTTTTTCGCCAGCGAGCTTGCGATCGTCCACAAAGGACCCGGTTGCGGAGCCCAGGTCATTCACCCAATAAGCGCCGTTCTCCCACGTGATCTCCGCGTGGTAGATGCTGACGAGTTCGTCCGGGATCTGCAGGCCCGAACTCGCGCGCCCCAAGAGCAGCGCCTCTCGGGGATGCAGTTGCACCCGAACGCCTTCGATAGCCCCGCTCGTCGCGACAAGATCGAGATCTGGATTTGACCTAGCCATGTTCTAGTCATGTACCGTACAACCGGCCCAGGTGGCAAGGCGATCCGGGCCAACAGACCAGTGACACGGTAGAGATGGGCGTCATGCGTCGCCCGGCCCCTCGCGGATCTGACCTGCTTCCAGGCGCCGACCCCTTCGTCTTGCGCGTCCTGATGGGGCTCGCTGCGCTTGTGGTCGGGGTCACGATCCTTCGCAGTCTGAACGTCCCAGTTGATCGTCTCGCTTGGTGGTCATTCGATTCCGTTGGCCGATCGGGTGCGTTCGGTTGGTGGCAACCCCTGTCCAGCCTGTTGATCCACGCGCCCGGCTCGTCGGGACTGACCAGTGTGTTCATCGACAGCGTCTTGCTCTACCTGATCGTGCCGTCAGTTCGGAACGAGATCGAGGACAGCGTGACGGTTCGCGCGTTGCTCGCAGGCGTTCTCGGCGGCATCGTCGTTGGACTCGGAGCGAACGCATTGGGGCTCGGCTTCGGCGCCCGATTCGGCTGGGGCTCGGTCCTCTGGTCTCTGTTCCTTCTGCTCGGCCTCAAGGGGCCGGAGCGCACGTTCCTGCTGTTCTGGGTACTCCCAGTCAGCGGCCGCGCCATCGTGTGGGGCTCCCTGGCTCTGTCCGCGTTGTTCTGCGTGTCGGAAGCCTCACTCGGAAATTTCGCAGGCCTTGGCACGTGGCTCGGGACCGCCGGCTATTGGTACGGGTTGGGCCCGGGCGGCCGGCGCCGCCAACTCAAGGCAAAGGCAGGAACGATCGAGCGCGAACTACGTTCATTGAGGGTCATCCAGGGCGGTCGCAACAGCGACGACGACGTGAACTGACATGACGCGGCACGCTCCAGGCCAAGAACGCCGAAACCAGATCCTGCGCTCTGCCCGCACCGTTTTTCTGGCCCAAGGGTACGGCGAAGCCCGCGTCGAGGACGTGGCTGCCACGGCAAACTTGTCGAAAGGCGCTGTCTACCACCACTTTCAATCGAAGCGCGACATCTTCCTCGCCTTGGTCAGGGAGGAGCACGAAGCCACGTACTCCTTCCTCGACACTGCCGACGGAGACGTACGCCCCGCGGTCGTGAAAATGCTGGCGCTCGGCGAGCGCTACCTCGACTATTTCGCCGGGCTCAAAACACCGCCGCGGTTCTTCTTGATGATGTGTGAGCAGGGAATTCGCGACGAAGAGATCCGCGAAGAGTGTCAGGCCGTACACCAGCGTTTCGTGGACGCCGCCGCGCGCCTCCTCGCCCAAGGAATGTCAGAAGGCGCCTTCCGCCCCGGCGACCCGGTTGCCCTAGCCATGCTGCTCAAGGCCTTCATTGACGGTCTTGCAGGGCAATCGGCCATCGGAATTCGGCCTGATCGCGAAGCGCTGCTCAAGGACGGCGTCGGCCTGATCCTACACGGCCTGCTCGCGTCCCCGGCGGGTTAGGCGCCTCCGCCCGAGGAAGGACCCATGGGCAAACGCGACCTGCTGCTCGCCTGGCTTGGCGCACCCATGGCCAGGGCCCTTTCGCCCGAAATCGACGATCGAATCGATGAAGCGTTGCGCAAGCGGCCAGCGGCGGACGTCGACACCCGAACGGCCGCCCTCGAAGAGCGCTTGGACCAGTTGCAAAAAAAGCTGGCGATGGTTTCAGGCGCTGTTCAAGCCGCCACCGAACGCCTCGGAGCAGTTCGCGCCACGGCCGACGAAGCCCTGGCTACCGCGCGTCAGGCGACTCAGATTGCGACCACCGCCAAGGCGACAGCAGAGTCCATCGCCGACGGAGAGGCCGAACCCGCCGAAGGACAGGACGGCTGCGCTGTCGTCGATTGTGAGCGCCCCCACCGCGCCCGCGGCTTTTGTGCGCCTCATTACAACCGGTGGCGCCGCGGCGTACTCGAGGGATTCGTCGGCCCAGACGGGAGCGTGCAAGTCGGTGAGGTTGCCGGCCGCGTAGACCGGGTCTTCGCAGGTGACCCCATGACCGTGGACGGCAGCGTGGTCCGAGTGCGAGGGCGTACTGTCGGTTTCACGCCTTCCTGAAGGCCCTCACAGGTCGAAACGAACGCCCTGAGCCAGCGGCAAGCCCTTCGTGCCGTTGATTGTGCAGGTTTGTCGACGCATATAGGCCTTCCACGAGTCCGAACCCGCTTCGCGCCCGCCGCCCGTCTGTTTTTCTCCGCCGAACGCACCGCCGATTTCAGCGCCGGACGTCCCGATGTTGACGTTGGCAATTCCGCAATCGCTACCCGACGCCGACAGGAACGACTCCATCGCCCGCATGCCGTTGGTGAAAATCGCCGAGGACAACCCCTGTTCCACCTCATTCTGCCAGGCGATGGCCTCATCGAGATCCGTGTACACATCCACATAGAGAATCGGTGCAAACGTCTCCTGGAATACGATTGCAAGGTCGTGACGCGCCCGGACCAACGTGGGCTGAACGTAGTGCCCAGGCCTGTCCACCTGTCCGCCGCCGCATAGGATCTCGCCCCCTTGCGCCACGACCTCTGCGATCGCTCGATGAAAACCTTGAACCGCCAGGTCATCGATCAGCGGTCCAACCAACACGCCTGGCTCCCGCGGATCTCCCACCAACAGTGTGCTGTAGGCCCGAGCCAACCTTGGCAAGAAGGTGTCTGCGATCGACGCATGCACGAACAAACGTCGCGTAGACGTGCACCGCTGGCCCGCCGTGCCGACCGCACCAAAACACACGGCCCGCAAGGCCAAGTCTAGATCCGCGTCCGGCTCCACGATGATGGCGTTGTTGCCGCCCAACTCGAGCAAGCTCCGGCCCAGCCGCTCCGCGACGACACCGTTGACGTACCGACCCATCCGACACGACCCCGTCGCCGACACCAGCGCCATACGCGGGTCCTTCACCAGCGCTTCGCCGACCTCGTGATCATCGCCAATCACCAAGCCAAACAGCCCGTCAAACCCGTGCGCTGCGAGCACGGCATCGCAGACCCGGTGCGTCGCAATCGCAGTGAGTGGGGCCTTGAGCGATGGTTTCCAGACGACGGCGTCACCACAAACCGCGGCCACCATCGCATTCCACGCCCACACCGCGTTCGGGAAATTGAAGGCCGTGATCACGCCGACAACACCGAGCGGATGCCACTGCTCGAACATCCGATGACCCGGCCGTTCACTGTGCATCGACAAACCGTACAGTTGGCGCCCGAGCCCCGTGCAAAAGTCAGCCATGTCAATGGATTCCTGAACCTCGCCAAGCCCCTCCGAATGGAGTTTTCCGACTTCCAGCGTAATGAGCGCGCCGAGATCCTCTTTCACCAAACGGAGGGCGTCTCCCATCTGACGCACAATCTCGCCGCGTCGTGGGGCAGGGACCAACCGCCAGCGCCGGAAGGCCGCTTGCGCCTCTTCCGCCACATGTTCGTACTGAGCGCGCGTGGCCAAACGAATCTGGCCAATCCGGGCGCCATCGATCGGACTGTGCACCTCGTGAATTCGCCCGTCTGTCGCGAGGTCTCCACCACGGGTGGCCGCTCCGGCCAGCACACCAACCAGACCCCGCCGCTCCAGCAGTCCCGACATCACCGCCCCCAAACGGCGGCGCGCCTAACGCACCTCCGCCGTCACCGTTCCCCACGGAATCGTGTAGTTGAACAACGCGCCGTCAAAGGCCACGGTCGCGTCCGGCCACCCCACCCATCCTCCGGGATCCTCTCCAGACGGCGGTTCGTACCAAGCGAGCACCGCGCCAAAATCAAAGCCATCCACCGTCCATGCGTCGTGAAATCCGTAGCCAAAGGGGCCGGTCGTTGCGGAGGCGACAGCATCGTAACCAAGGGCACCGCATTGTCCGGCCGCCTCGTGGCCATCCGATAGCCAAACACTTTCCGCGAAAGCACAAGCGACGCCCTGAGGATCTTCACAGCCAACGTCACCGAATGGATCGGCCTCCCCCTCGTGGCCAGGCGCGCGACTAAAATCAGTGGACGTCCACACAAAGTCGCAGACGACCACGCCCGTCACTGGGTTCGTCCACAACGCGTGTTCCTCCCCATCCCACTGCGCTCCGACAACGACGGTAGCGGTGCCCGCAAAGGTCAACGCCAACGCGACCTCGGTCCCCGGGGCGCTCTCGAAAGACGTCGCCTCAGTGGGTTCCTCAACCTCCGGAGGAAGACAGGCCGACGCCACGACCCACAGGATCACGAGCCGAAATCGAAGAGTTCGCGCAATTGGGCAAGCCCCGCTGGATCATTGGTCTTGATTCGACCGAATGTGATGTCCAACGCCCCGGGCATCTTGCCCTTCACGACCATGGATTCGAACAACTCCGGCGTGGTCTTGAGCACGACGTCTGCATTGTCGATCGCCTTGCCGCTGATGACCTTGGCTTCCGTGAGCCCCAACAAAACCGTATACTTGTATTCGCCAATACTAAAGTAGAAGCTCTTCGGCGTCTTGAGCACGCCCACCTTGTACCGACCGGGCAACTCCTCAAACAGAACGGGGATGTTCGGCACTCAAACCTCCGTGGAGCGCCTATCGCACCCGCCGTCGTGGCCCCTGAACGGGAGCGATATTGGCCACCGGGAGGAAGTTTGACGGACGCCGAAACCATCCGGGCCCACGCCCACGGCCTCAGTGAACAAGCGGCCATTGAACGTGTCGCGTGGCTGATCCCCGAATTGCTCAGACACAGCCGCCTCTACCATGAGCTTGATGCGGCCGAAATCGACGACCGTAGCTACGACCTGCTGTTCCACGAACTCGACCTGATCGAAGGCCGCTTTCCACAGCTCCAACGGCCTGACAGCCCAACCCGTCGCGTTGGCGGCGATGCCATCTCGGAACTCGTCCCCTTCCCGCATGCCGTGCCCATGGTGTCATTGCACAACGCGTACAGCGAGGCGGACCTGCTCGATTTCGATACCAGACTCCGGCGTGAGCTTGGCGACGACGCACCGCCCCTCTTTCAGTACATCGTCGAGCCCAAGCTGGACGGACTGGCGATCGAACTCGTGTACGTGGACGGGGCCTTGACTGGCGCAGGCACCCGGGGCGACGGCCACGTCGGCGAGGACGTGTTGCACAGCGTGTCCACCCTCAGATCCGTCCCCAAGACCCTGTCGAAGCCGCACGCTGGCCAACTCACCATCCGCGGCGAAGTCTACTATCCATTGGCCGCTTTTGAACGCATGAATGAAGAACGGCGCGCCCGCGGAGAACGACCGTTTGAGAATCCACGGAATGCCGCCGCAGGGGCCGTTCGCCAACTCGACCCCGCTGTCACGGCGTCACGCCCATTGGCATTTACGGCACACTCTCGCGGAGAAGCGGATGCCGACTTTGCAGACACGCATGCACACCTCCTGGAGAGACTCGCGTCGTTCGGGCTGCCGATCAGCCGCGAGAACCGTGTGGTGGCCGGGATCACCGAGGTTTGGCGCGCGATCTGCGATCTTGGAGACCGTCGCAACGACCTGCCTCACGAAATCGATGGGGCTGTCGTCAAGGTCGACGCACTTTGGCTGCAAGCTCGGCTGGGGTTCGTCTCGCGCGCTCCGCGATGGGCGATCGCCTACAAATACCCGCCCGTCCAGGTTCAGACGCGGCTCGAGGCTGTCGATTGGCAGGTCGGCCGAACCGGCGTGATCACGCCCGTGGCGCACCTGGCCCCTGTTCGTGTCGGTGGCGTCACCGTCAGTCGGGCCACGCTGCACAACGCTGAGTTGTTGAACGAACTCGACCTTCGCGTGGGCGACACCGTGGTCATCGAGCGAGCCGGCGACGTGATCCCTCGCGTGGTAGCCGCAGTTGCCGATCCAGACCACGCGAGCCGCTTGACGCCGCCCGCACCGCCGATCTGCCCGACCTGCGGTACACCAGTCGAGCGTGACGGAAGGGTGGTTCGCTGCCCCAACCGCGCCGGCTGCCCCGCCCAACTCCGTGGCGCACTGCTCCACTTCGCCGGACGCCACGCGATGGCCATCGATGGACTTGGCGACAAACTCGTCGATCAGCTCGTTGATAGCGGGCTGGTACAGTCCCTCCCCGATCTATACGACCTCACGGTAGAGCGGCTTCAAACGCTTTCCCGCATGGGCCACAAGTCGGCATCCGCCTTGGTCGCCGACCTTCATGCAAGCAAGTGCCGTCCACTCCCTCGTGTGCTGGCTGGATTGGGCATCCCTGACCTCGGCGAAGCCACCGCTCGCGAGGTCGCCGCGAGCATCCCAAATATCGACGGATTGCTCGACGCGACCGTAGAGCAGCTCGCCGCTATCCATGGTGTCGGCAAGCCCACAGCAGAACGCATCGTCTCGTGGTTTCAGAACCCAGTCCAGCGCGCCCAAATCGCCCGCCTTCGTGCGGCTGGCGTCGAGTTCTTGCCCGAAGTCCAGCCCGCCGGATCTTCCCCGGTCTCGGGCCGCACCTTTGTGTTGACGGGAACATTACCCACGTGGTCCCGTCAGGAGGCGACGGAGGCTATCCTCAGGAACGGTGGACGTGTCGCCGGCAGCGTCAGCAAGCGGACAGACTACGTGGTCGCTGGCGCAGAAGCGGGCAGCAAACTCGACAAAGCGACCGAGCTCGGCGTCACAGTCCTGACGGAGGACGCCCTCCGCCAGCTGCTGACATGACCGCGATGGGCAGTCTGCGTGTGGTTGCGTTAGATCGGCGACCTTCGCGGCCCTACCCCTGATTTCGGCCCACAAACACCCGGATCCCATGCCTGTCGACTTCGTCGCATTGTTCAACCTTCCTCTTGCAAGTCTGCGGGAACAGGCGGCCGCGCTCGGCCTGCCCGTCAAGGATGGCACACCCCGAAGCGCCCTTGTGTTCGAACTGGGTCGCGAACTTGGCCGGAGGGAAGGCGCACAGTTTGGTACTGGTGTGCTTGAAGTTCACGCCGAAGGCTTCGGCTTTCTTCGCTCCATCCAAACCTCGTTCTTGCCTGGCCACGACGACATTTACGTGTCGCAGAGTCAAATTCGCCGATTCAAACTGCGGACGGGCGACCAAATCATCGGAAATACGCGCGATCCCAAAGAGGGGGAACGGTACACGGCACTCCTTCGGGTCGACGCCGTCAACGGCGAAACCCCAGGGGGCGACCCGGCTTCGTTCGACACACTCACGGCCATTTACCCAGACGAATCCTTCGATTTGAGCGGCGACGCAGTTCTCCGCGCCATGGAACTCGCGGCACCCCTAGGGGTGGGGCAACGCGGGCTGCTCGTAGCCCCGGTTCGCGCGCGGCCGGGCGATCTGCTCCGACGTTTGGCCAACCGCTTGGTACAAGACCCTGAGCTGCACGTCACCGTACTCTTACTTGCAGAACGGCCCGAAGAGATTCACGAGTGGCAAACTACAACCCGCGCGGAGGTCATCGCTACACCCTTCGACGAGCCTCCTTCGCGGCACGTGCAGGTCGCTGACATCGCTTTCGAGCGTGCACGCCGAATGGTTGAGCAAGGCGACAACCCAGTCCTCCTGGTGGATTCCCTGTCGCGCCTGCTTCGTGCCGTCATCGCAGAGTCCGCCCCTACCGGCCGTGACCTGGGAGGCGTCGACGCCGGCGCGCTCCATCGCATCCGGCGGTGGCTCGGAGCCGCTCGCGCGCTGGAAGAGGGCGGATCACTCACGGTGATCGCGCTCGTCGGAGACGAGGGAAGGGCGGATCAAGCGTTGTTGGAAGACCTTCGTGACGTCGTGAATTGGGAACTGACGCTGTCTCGCAGTCTGGCGGAACTCGGGTTCGACCCGCCCATCGACGTCAGCCGCTCTGGCGTCTTGCGTGCAGACCGGCTGATCGCGGACGCCTCCGAGCGCGAGGTCCGCGCAACGCTGCGCGCCCGATTCACAGGCGACCTGGTACATGACGCCGAAGCGCTTCGGGCAGCCGCGTCCACTTGACGCGGGCCTGTCGCCGGGTGAAGGCCGCGCTCCGACGGAGATTTGGACCATGAAGAAGAACATCCATCCGGCGTATCGCTTCGTCATGTTCCGGGACGTGTCCTGTGGCTTTGAGTTCCTGACCCGCAGTTGCATGACTGCGAAGGGCAAGGGCACCTGGGAAGGCAAAGAAGTGGCTTTGGCGGAGATCGACATCTCCTCTCAGAGCCACCCGTTTTTCACGGGTACCCAGAAGATCATGGACACCGAAGGCCGCGTGGACCGCTACTACCGCAAGTATGGTTTCCAGCAGGCCGATTCGGGCGACGAGTCCTAACGACCACAGGTTTCGTCCATGATGGACCGTGTGGCCGTCTTCGAGCAGCGGCTAGAACTGCTTGACCGTGCCCTGATGGATCCGTCTGTCGTTTCGAACGCCAAACGGATGGCGGAGCTTGCCCGTGAGCATGCGCAGGTCCAAGGCATCGTCGACGCGCTGCAGGCGCACAAGAAGCTGCTTTCGGACCGACTAGGCGCAGTCAGCATGCTGCAGGAAGACGACGTCGAAGTCCGGGAACTCGCACGCGAAGAAATCGTCGTCCTGGACGTCGCCATCGTCGCAGCAGAAAAGCACATTCGGCTGCTCATGTTGCCGCCAGACCCCTACGTCGGACGCCCCATCCTGCTGGAAATCCGCGCAGGTACGGGCGGTGACGAGGCCGCCCTGTTCGCTGCGGACCTGTACCGGATGTACACCCGTTTTGGCGAGCGCAGAGGGCTCCGCTTTGAAGTGGTGACCTCCAGCGAGATTCGCGCGGGCGGAAGCACTATCGGGCTCAAGGAAGTCGTGGCGCTGGTGCACGGCGCCGACGCGTACAATTCCCTGCGTTTCGAGGGGGGCGTGCACCGCGTCCAACGTGTGCCTGCCACCGAAGCCCAAGGCCGAATCCACACCTCTGCAGCCACCGTCGCAGTGCTCCCGGAACCCGATGAAGTCGAAATCAAGATCGACGCGAAGGACCTTCGAATCGACGTGATGCGCGCTGGCGGACCCGGCGGTCAGTCCGTCAACACCACCGACTCAGCCGTCCGCATCCTGCACATCCCGACGGGAATGATCGTCGTCTGCCAGGACGAAAAGAGCCAACACAAGAACAAAGACAAGGCGATGCGCGTCCTGAAAACCCGCCTGTTCGAACAGGAACAGGCCGCGCGGAATGCCGCCGAAGCGGTCGTTCGTAAGGCCATGGTCGGCACCGGCGACCGTTCCGAACGCATTCGAACTTACAATTTTCCCCAGAATCGTCTGACGGACCACCGGATTGGGCTCACGTTGTACAAACTCGATCGCGTGATCGAAGGGGAGATCGACGAACTCATCGATGGCCTCTCGTCGGCCTGGCAAGAAGAACAGCTCGCGGGCCAGAGCCACCTGCTTGCCTGAAGCGTCGCCGCGCCTCGTTGACATCCTCAGCCGCAGCGCAACTTATCTCCGTCGCCACGGCGTTCCGCAGCCCCAGCTCGACGCAGAACGCCTGATTGGCCATGCGTTGGGCCTTCCGCGTTTGCAGTTGTACCTGCAACACGACCGACCGCTCGACCCTGAAGAATTGGCGACTGTGCGCGCGCTCCTGCAAAGGCGCGGCAAACGCGAGCCCATCGCCTGGTTGCTCGGCATGACCGGCTTTCATGCCGTCGATCTCGAGATTCGGCCCGGTGTTCTCGTTCCGAGACCCGACACGGAGACGTTGGTGGACGCAGCGTTGTCGTGGATGAGCGAGACCCCCGATCCCGTCTACGTCGCCGACGTCTGCTGCGGTTCGGGCTGCGTTGGCCTTGCGCTCGCCGCCGCCCGACCTGGCCTGAGGGTCTACGCCACGGACCTCGCTCCCGAAGCCATCGAAACCACACGCGCCAACATCGCCCGCTTAGGCCTCAAGGAACGAGTAGCGGTGCTTTCCGGCGACTTGTTGCGGCCCATTCCCGATGGTCGGCCCATCGATTGGGTCGTGTCCAATCCGCCGTATATCCCCTCGGCAGAAATCGACGGCCTCGAGCCGGAAGTGTCCCGATGGGAACCGAGACTCGCGCTCGACGGCGGCCCCACCGGGCTGGGTGTTGTGCACCGTCTGATTGCCGCCGCCGCCGTCCGTGTGCGAATCGGTGTGCTGCTCGAAGTTGGGAAAGGACAAGCGCCCCGAACCGTAGAATGGCTCAAGCAGGCAGGCTTTACCGTGACCGACACCTGGGAGGACCTCGGTGGGGTGCAGCGCGTGGTGGGCGGCCGCAGGACCTGACTGCGACACCCCATCAACCTGCTCGGACGCCGCTCCAGCAAGCCTCGGGGAAAAGGGCGGACCGGCCACCGGCATGCCGGTGAACTAGGGTTTCGCGTACACCCACAGATACCTATCGCCCGTCAACCCTGCCCCGAAGCAGTTCGATGCTTCCCAAGAACAGCCGTTGTTGACCGTGGTGTTCGCCGCGAACTCGTTGCAGCCGTCCCCCGTTCCCCACCAACTCGCCCCAAGGTCGGGATCGTCGCCGGTCGCGTAGATCTGGTTGAGGTGGGTGTGCCCGTAATTGTCGTCCACAATCCACCCGATGGTCGGGTAGGCCGGCAAATTGTCCCGCCACGGATTGTGGTCCAGTTCGATCCACCGGTACACGAATAGGTCGGCGCCACACACCATCAAGGTCTTCTCGTCGTCCGCTTCACGACAATCTACCGCCCAGGCGGGCGGAATGTTGTTCGGGTTGGGTGCCGTGTCGAGGTAGCCCGCGCATTGGTGCCAGCCGTCTGCAGAGAAGTCGGGCCCAGGCAGCCCGATGAAACAGGCCAGGTCGCCACCGAGACAGTCCTGGTCAATCAGGTCTTCGCACACCTCTGTGGCAAAAGGGTGAATGTCGGCGAGCGTGTCATCACAATCCTCGCCAGGCGTCAACGAGACCCAGGGCGCGCCGGGCCCTTCGCAGCCCGTCACGTCGCTTGGGTCGCCGACGCCGTAGCCATCGCCGTCGCCGTCCAGCACCCACAAAGACCCTTCGAAGATGTCCGGGTCCGTGTCGTCACAATCCAAGGCATTCGGCGCCCAGTTCGGGCCCGGCGACGAACAGGCGAATGGCCCTGGAATTGCCGGGTCCCCGTAGCCGTCCGTGTCGGCGTCCCCGAACCAATCGGTCGCCGTAGACAGGTCCACGGACGGGTCCGCGTCGTCTTTCTTTGCGTCGCAGTCATCGTCGATGCCGTTGCAGATTTCCAGGGCTGAAGGTGACACATCTACGTCGGAATCGTCGCAATCCGAACCGTTGGAGACCCAGCCGTCCGGCGCCAAGCAGGTCCGCTCGTCGAAACTCGGGTTTCCATACGTGTCCCCATCATCGTCTGGGTAGAAGGTAATGGCGCTGAGCAGGTCCAAGCTGGCGTCATCGTCGTCCACGAGTGCGTCACAGTCGTTGTCGCCTTCGTCACAAACCTCGACGTTGCCAGGATTGTTCGCCGGGTCGAAGTCGTCGCAGTCCTCGCCGTGTGACTCTGGCGCCCAATCGCCAACCGGCGCGGCGCAAGACACAACACCGTAGGGAACGCCAGCCCCGTAGTCATCGCCATCCAGGTCGGGAAGCCAGTCTGCGGCAAAGGTCAACAGCGGATCGTTGTCGTCGCAGTCGTCACCGTTTTCTACAAAACCGACCGGAGGATTGCAAACGAGCGTGGGAGACAACGGGTCCCCAAACCCGTCACTGTCGGCGTCCGGGTACCAAGTCGTTGCGGTGGCCAGATCCACCGACGGATCCTGGTCGTCGCGAAGCCCGTCGCAGTCGTTGTCCAACCCATCGCACACTTCAACGGCCGCCGAGTTCACGTCCGGGTTCCCGTCGTCGCAGTCCGAGCTGTTCGGAGCGGTGTCCACGGGTCCAAGGCACGCCCATTCTGGGGCGTCTAGATAGTAGCCGAAACCATCGACGTCCTGGTCTCTGTACCAAGCAGTCAGCGTCGCCGGATCGACGTCGGGGTCGGCGTCATCGGCGAGCCCATCGCATTCGTCATCCACGCCGTTGCACACTTCGCGCGCATCGGGGTTGACGTCCGGGTTCGTATCGTCGCAGTCGTCCCCGCCATGGTCCTGGTTGAGGTAGCCGTCATAGTCGAAATCGCACGAATCCGCGCACTCTGGATCTACACAGTCGACAAGCGAATCGGCGTCATCGTCTACGAAGTTCAGGCAGTCTTCGTCGCACACCGCCTCGCATTGCGGATCATCACAATCCACCTGCCCATCTAGGTCGTTGTCCCGCCCGTCTTCGCAGTTTTCAGGGCATAGGCCGTCGCAGTCGGCATCGTCGCAATCCACGGCAGTGTCGGCATCATTGTCCCGAGCATCCGTACACAGTTCCTCGCAGGAGACGTCATTGCAGTCCGCGTCCGAGCAATCGGCAGCGCCATCCCCGTCGTTGTCCCGACCGTCATCGCACAATTCGGCACAATGCTCCGACACACAATCCGTGTCGTCGCAATCCGTAGCGGAATCGCCGTCGTTGTCGCGACCATCGTCGCAGACTTCCGAACACGATCCGTCACAGGCAGCATCGGCGCAATCCGACAGGCCATTGGCGTCGTTGTCCAATCCATCGTCGCACAGCTCGGGGCAACTCGCTGCACATGCAGCGTCTAGACAGTCTGCGAGCCCGTTGCCATCGTCGTCGGCGCCGTTTCCACAGACCTCAGCACCATCGGGATCCGTTCCCGCTGCCGGTCCACAAGCTGCCAACAACAAAACCGCGATCCATCGTGACATGAGTTCCCCAGGACTAGGGCCCATTCTACCTGAGAAACGGGCAACCGTCGACGGTAGTCGCGAGTCCGGCGGCGATATCACTTGGAATCAACGGTATTACCCCTCCGCCGCCTACAATATTGACGACAGGTCCCATCGACCCACGAACGACACCCGTCCAATCCGGTTCAATGTCCAGGCCGACAGAGGCGTAGTGCGACAGGTCGACAAAAACGTCCTGCCAACTGCTAGACGCTGGCGTGCACAAGAGGTGCCTCGCGCGGCGGGCAGGAACCGCTTCTTGAACCACCCAACCCGCAGGCCCGTCGAACGCGGCACGCGCGACGATTTCAGGCCAACCGAGCGTCTCACCGAACCACGCATGAACGCGCTCGGAGAAAGACACGTCCTGGCGCACACCGCCAATGAATACCGCGCGGCCACCATAATCCCACGATCGTTTGAGAACGAACCGATCCGGATCCGAGGACACTCGCGCCACGAGGTCTGACACGGAGGCGCCGTCCGGATCCATCGCGGGTCCCGGAGCCAACACGCGTGTCCAGGGAATGACGGAGCCAAGGTCAAACTCGCGAACGCCGGCCGCGTCGGCCAGCGCCGAATCCATCGCCGCCTCCGACAGCAAAGCGAACACCGCTTTCACTTCAAGCTGGCTCGCCGGCGGATTGAACACACGGCACGACGCTCCGGGTCGTTCCAACAGCTGCGTCGCGGCTTCCGCGCCGGGAAGCCCCTGCTCCAACCGCCGAACGAACAGGTGCCGATAGACGAGGTCCAGAGGCCGTTGCCCGGCAAACCACCGGTCCCCGTTCAGCGTCAATTCGTCGGGGTACACCACGAACGTTTCGGTGCCAAAGCCCGACCAAGCCCGAACAAGCCACTCAACTTCCGTGATCTGGGCGTCCCGGCGCCGGACAAGAACAGCGATCGACGCAGGGTCCGTACCCAATTCCTGGCGCCACCACCCACACAAGGCGTCATAAAGTGCTCTCGTATTCGAGGGCAGCGCCCCAACGAACGGGGCGGGGTCCAGGCCAAGCCTGCCTGCATGGAATTCCACCCAACTTTGAGCGGCGATGTCGCTGTAGGCCTGCATCGCGGGGATCGTCGAGTTCAGCTCCAGCGCCCGAAGGCTACCGCCATCAAAGAAATCCGTCCGCGTGACCGCCAAACGCTGCATCGAGGCGCCCTCCGCCTCCGCCAGCCGACGCTCCAGCGGTGACAGATGAGGCCGCACGACGTCGCGGACCTCCCCACGAAACAACGCTCTGGACAAGCTCGCTATCGCCCGGGCGACATCACCGGCCGCCCGTTTCGCTGCCGCCATCTCCGCCGCCGTTCGAACCTCAGCAGTGGCAGAGATCGGGATGGGAATTCGTTGCCCATCCGGACCCGTCACCGCGAGACCTCGTTCAAAGCTCCTCGCTGCCAGGTCGAGTCCGAGAACTTCGCCGCGGGCGTTTGCCTCCGCCCACCCCGTCCCTAGCACTGATCTTCGACCCCCAGACTACCGCAAACGTCCAAGAGGGTCTTCGCGTCGATGCTGCCTGTCGCCGACCCGACCGACGTCGCGGTTTCCCCGGTAACGAGATCGATGACAACCAACGTAATGTCCAAGGTTTCGCCTGGCAGATCACAGCAGATGAAGGTATCGAGCGCGTCGGGTGTTGTTCCTGCCAACTCCACCGGGGCCCGAGCGCCAAAGAAGGTGCCCTGGCACTCGCTCCAATCGTTGAGAACGGTCGAGGCCGGAAACTCACCCGCGCCGGAAATCTGCGCACCTGAATCGTGCACGATCACCGTGCTTTGCCAAGCGATCGTTTGCGAAGGCGCAGTCACCTCACCTCCGACCCACAAATGCCACGACCCCTGCAACCCAAACACGAACTCGACGTCCGCGCCTCCGTAGAGCGGCGCAAACGCAAACTCCCCGGTCCCAACCGTGACAGTTAAGGGCTTGCCGGCACAAGGACCCGACAGACCTGTGCACCCCGTCTCATGTGCCTGCACGTCTGGTTGCGTACAAGCCACTAGCGCCGACAGCCACATCGTCGACCCCCGCTGCTGTTGCACTAACCGATGGCTCAGGTCCGGCCAGATACGATAGAGTGCATCCTGAGGCGAACATGTACGGCAGTCTGCTGGCAGCGTGGGTGGGATGCACCGACCTTCCTAAAGAGCCCCGCAACCACGCCTGCGACGTGGAGCTCGAGATCCTTCCGGGCGACTCAGTGGTCCCAATTCCTGTGACTGGCGCCGCGACGGCGGGCTGGAAAAAGACCGCTCCCCTGTTGAATGGCGGTGAGATCCAACGCAACAAGGGCGGTACTCTTAAGATCTACGATCTCGACCCAGGCATGGAGGTCACACTCTTCCTCTCGTACGCACTGACCGGCGAAGGGCCATGCAACCTGTGGCATGGCCTGTGCATGACGCTGTTGTCGCCGACCGTATACGCGTCGACCGTAGCACCGGACCATGACGCCGCCGACACAGCGGCGGCGCAGCCAGGTGACGTCGCCGTGGAGTTCACGTTTCTACCTGAGGATTTCCAAGTCGCCACCACACTTGCCCTTCAAGCAGGCATCTACGACCCGGAGACGGGCGAAGCGGCGCTCTCCGAGGCGGTCTACCGTCACGTGTCAGTCCCGGCAACGAACGCGGCCACGGACTTCACGGACGTCAACATCATCGCTACGCTGGGTCCGGTCCAAACCAGTGGGAACACCCATGCCGGCGGCATGATGTTCTTCGATTACAATAACGACTACTGGACCGATATTTTCGTCGCCAACGGCAGCGGTCTGACGAATTACCTGTGGCGAAATAACGGCGACGGCACCTTTACCCCGCAACACTTCCTCGTTCAGAAACCCGACCCTACCGCAGAATGTGCCGCGGCGCGGTGGGCCGACGTGGACAACGACGGAGACCTCGACATTTTCACGCCCGTGGACAACGGGCAACAGATGGACAGCAGCGTCAGCCAGCCCTTCGAGGGTGGACCCAATTACCTGTGGATCAATAACAACGGGGTTTTTGTTGAATCCGCCGAACTCTCGGGACTCGTAGACCCTCGGGGTTGGCGCAACGTCGACGCGAGTTTTGGGGATTACGACCGAGACGGGTGCATCGACGTGTACTTGGTGAACTGGGCGATGGCGAACCTGCCAGCGGGCGACAACACAGACCGCTTGATGCACGGCAACTGCGACGGGACCTTTGAAGACGTGACCCCCTTCTTCGATCTCGACCCATTTGGACGTGACGGGCTCGTCGCATTCTTCTGGGACGCCGACTTCGACCTGTACCCAGAACTTTATGTCGGGAATAACAGTGACATCAAGGCCCCACCCGATTGGGACCCAGACGGGTATTACTATAAGAACCTAGACGGTGTCGCGTTTCTCGATTGGACCGATACGACGCCTGGGCTGATGGGCCACGATTGGGCCTCGATGGGCGCCGACATCGGCGATATCGATATGGACGGGGATTGGGAAATCTATATCCAGGACGTATGGGAACTCCCCCCCGTGCCACGTGGCAATACGTTGTATGTCGGAAGCCCCGATGGCAAACTAACAACGAATGTTTGCCAAGAATACGGTGTTTGCGCTGGCCACAACTCGTGGGGTGCGAATTTCGCTGACTTCAATCGCGACATGTGGACCGACCTCTGGGTCGGCACATCCCAGAACACTGACGACGAAATCATGTACATCAATCGTGCTGACGGCACCGGTCATATGGACAAACACGAGATCGCCGGGTGGGGCAGCCACCGAACTCGTGCGGGCTCCATCGCCGACTACGATGGGGACGGCGATGTCGATGTGTTCATCTGGGACACGGAAGGACCATCCCGCCTCTATCGTCAGGAGTCGCGCGACACGAACCGATGGGTCGAATTCCGCCTGTTCGGGACTCGGTCCAATGCCGCAGCCATCGGCGCGGTCGTCCGCGTCACCGCAGGCGGCTACACGCAAATGCGGCGCGTATCGGGCTCTGACAGCGCGCATTCCCAACAGGACATCATCCTTCACTTTGGAATGGCGCAGGAAAAAGAGGCTGTGGTGGAAGTCACTTGGCCCAGCGGAATCGTGCAGACCTTCCCCAGCGTGACCACCAACGACCTCGTGTTCATCGACGAAGATCTAGGCGTTCTCGAGGAATCGCTCACGTTCACGGAGGCAACTTGGCATTGGGTTTCGTCCACCCTCGAAGTGACCGCGAAAAGTCGCTTCGGCGGGCGGACGACCCTGAACGTGGAAACGCTCGGCTCGCTCGTTTACGACTCAGCTGCCGTCGAGCATACCGCCACCTTTGAGGGCCTCGAAGCGGCCCCAGCCACCGTGACAGTGACCTCCGCACGCGGCGGCAGTTGGCCTATCGTAGTGGTCGTCGCACCCTAGCAGCCTGTCGGAGATTGCGCACCTACTGCGGGAGGCGATGCCATCCGCGGGACTTCGTCACGGGGACCCCACCCTCGGTCGGAGTGCGTCAAGCACGCCTTCCCTCGGGTTGCACCCCGTTCCTCGTCCGGCGGCGGCCTCACC
>CAMASI010000049.1 GCA_945861065.1 Klebsiella pneumoniae
CGCGTCGTGGCGATGCTCGTAGCCTTGGCGAAGAAGCTCCAGAATGATCGCTGACGCTTCCAGGGGCGACGCCGGGAGCGGGGTCGGGAGCGGGACCGGGAGCGGGTCGGGTCGGGTCGGGTCGGGTCCGGCTTGTGGGGATCGCGCCCGAGGCTGCCCCTACGCGACTTTCGTGACGCGCACAGCCACGACGGCCCGGTCGGTCGCGGCCTCCACGACAAGGTTGAGCGAGCCCACACGAACGGACTCGCCCTGTATTGGAATTCGCCCAGTCTTGGACAGGATCAAGCCGGCCACCGTGCTGTACTCCCCCTCAGGAAGCGCCACGCCCGTGGCGGCCTCCAACTCTTCGATGCGGACCTTGCCCGGCACGCGCCATTCGGTGTCGCTCAAACGGCGAACCTGCGGCTCGCTGTCCCGCTCGTCTTGAATGCTGCCGACGATTTCTTCGACCAGGTCTTCGAGCGTCACCACGCCGATACTCCCGCCGTATTCGTCCACGACAACGGCGAAACGGTCTTGGTCGTGCAACATCTTGCGCATCAACTCGTCCACACCCTTCGTTTCGGGCACGAACAGAGGCAGGACCATCACGTCCGCTACGCGCCCTTCTCCCGACGTTGACAGCAAGGCGCGGTGATGGAGCACGCCCACGATGTTGTCGACACGGTCGCGGTACACGGGAATCCGGCTGTGGCCGCTGCGCAGCACGACGTCGGCGGCTTCCGTCAGCGATGCGGACTCTGAAACGGCGGCGACCTCGACGAGCGCCGTCATGCAGTCGGAGACCGTGGTTCCAGGCATGTCGAGCACGCGTTGGATGATTCGTCGCTCCGCGGGGTGAATGTCGCGTAGCGCTGCATCATCGATCATCTCGACGAGGTCCTGGCGGGCAATACGCGCGTCCTGGACGCCGAGCAAACGATGAAGGACGCGCGACCAAGCGCCGATCACGAACAGGGCTGGGCCGAACAGCAGTTGTAGGAGGATCAGCGGGCGGGCGAGGATGGGCGCGAGCGCGTCGGCGTGGTGGCTGGCCAGCGTCTTTGGCAACGTCTCGCCGAAGACCAACACGACGGGGACGAATAAGGCCGTGACGACGACCTCCGATGTCACTCCGGCGCGGATCAGGAGCCCGGCAGCGAGGGTGGTGGCGGAAATCATGCTGAGGTTCGCGCCAACCAGGGTCGTCCCGAGCAGGCGATCTTCTCGATGTAGGAGTTCCAAGGCTGCGGTAGCGCCTTTGTCGCCGCCATCTGCGCGCGTTTTCAGGCTGGCCCGGTTGGCCGTCACGAGCGCGGTCTCGGAGGCCGCGAAGAAGGCCTGAGTCACTAAACACGCAACAACCAGCGCGACGCCGACGAAGGGTGTCATGGCGTTGCCTCGCGTGCAGGTTGCGGGGTGACGGTCACCGCTGTGACGCGTCGCCCTTCCATCGAACGCACCGTGAAGCGGTGGCCGTCCAGGTCAAGCGTGTCGCCGCGGCGAGGCAGGCGGCCGAGATGATGGAAGACCAAGCCTGCAACGGTGTGGTAGTCACCCGGTGGCAAACTGATACCCGTTTGGTCCGCAAAGTCTCCCAGGTCGGTCGACCCTTGCACGAGAATGCCATTCGGTGCGACCTCGATACCGTCGCTGTCCTTTTCGCCATCAAGCTCGCGGATCAACTCGGACAACAGGTCGTCGAGCGTGATGAGGCCGACGAGCGTGCCGTGTTCGTCCACGACAAAGGCCATGTGGAATTTCTTGTCGAGGAACTCGCGAAGCATGGTTTCGGCGGACTTCGACGCGGGTACGAAAACGGGGGGAAGGAGCAGCGACCGAAGTTGGATGGGACCATTCGGTGGGTTGCGATGCACCCGGAGAAGGTCGCGGACGAGCAAGATGCCAAGCACGTCGTCGCCGCGTGCGGACATGACGGGCACACGACTGTACGGGGCTTCCAAGACCTTGGCCAGAAGGTCCGCCCATGGATTGCCCAGACCCACGGTGATCATGTCCGGTCGGGGTGTCATGAGACGCTCGACCGTGAGCGCATCAAACTCGAACACGGCTTCAATAATCTCGCGTTCCAATTCGTCGATAGCGCCCGTCTCGGCGCTTCGGTCCACGTACACGAGCAACTCGTCTTCCGCGAGCGCGTCGGCGTTTTTCTGCAGGCCGGCCGAGGGTCGCACCATCAGGTCGACAACCCCAGCAAGAACGCGGCGAATGGGCGAAACGGCGACGAAAAACGCGGTGAAAGGCCACACGGCGAGCAGGGCGAGTCGACGATTGAAGCGGAAACCGAGCACCTTGGGCGTCACGTCAGCTACGAGCACGAGCAACGGCGCGACCAATACGACGTTGAGCCAGGGTGCGTCGGGCGTATAGGTGGCGACTGCTGCTGCCCCGATGCTGGCGATGCCGACATTGGCTGTCTCGTTGCCGATCAGCACGGTCGCAATCACGGCGCTGCGTTGGGTCAGCAGGCGGCCGACTTGTTTTCCGGACGCACCCTGGCGCGCGAGCCAAGTGCGATCCATCTTCTGCAACGACGTCAGCGCCGTTTCCGACCCGGAAAAAAACGCTGCCAACGACAGGAGGATGAGCAGCGCGACGAGGGCGCCGGGGCCCAACGTGATGGGGAGCGACGAAGCGATCACGCTTCGTTCCAGTGTTGAAACAGCGGAACGGGCCAGGGGCGGCCCCTCAGCACGAGGGCACCCTCGGTGAGGACCCCGATCCGGGTCGCTGTCGTTTGGGCCTGTTGTGCCGCATGGTGCACCTCATCGGTGAGATGAGAGGGGCTTGCGAACAAGAGTTGGTAGTCTTCGCCGCCTGTCCACGCGTACGCGTCGCCGGGCACATCTTCGGGTTCGACGGTGGCCCCACACCCCGAGGCGGTGCACAAACGGGGAAGGTCGGTGGCCAGACCGTCCGAAATATCAATGGCGGCCGTCGCGAGGCCACGACGGGCCAATTCAAGCGCAAACCCGAGGGGCGGGTTGGGTCTTCGCAGCGCCGCGAGCGCGTCTGGGGAGGGGTTGTCGTCAGCCCAGCCGGCACCTGCGAGCCCGAGCCGACCGGTGACCCACAGGGCATCGCCAACTCGGCCGCCTGAGCGCGTGAGTGGCGCGGCCTGGCAGCGACCAGCGAGTGTGACGCTCACGAAGCGTCCGCCGAGAGAACGGGTCGTGTCACCGCCACGCAGCGTGACGCCCCAACGACGCGCGGCTTCGCCAAGTCCTTGGGCGAACTCTCGCACCCAGCCCCTGTCGAGCGGGCTTGGAAGCGACAGCGCCAACAGCATCCAATCGGGCTTGGCGCCCATCGCGGCCAGGTCGCTGACGTTGACCGCCAGGGCTTTGAAGCCGACGTCGCTCGGATCGAGACGCTCATTCCAGTGCACGCCCTCGACGAGGGTGTCCACGCAACAAACCGCGCCCTCGGGCAAACACGCGCAATCGTCACCTGGACCTTCGGGCGACGCGAGCGTCGGCGTGCACGCGATCAATTCGGCGATGACTGCGGACTCCGCGTCCGTTCGCTGGGGAGGTTCCATATCAGACAGGCACGGTAGCTCAATCCACCTCAGGAGTCATCGGGCGAACAACTGCCCAATGTCGCGAAAGCTCTTGAATTCGATGGCATTGCCAGACGGATCTGCGATGAACAGCGTGGCCTGTTCTCCAGGCTGTCCGATGAACCGAATCCCAGGTTCAACCAGGAAGGACACCCCGCGTGCCTGAAGCGAAGCGGCCAATTCGTGCCAATGTTCCCACGTCAACACCAGTCCGAAATGGCGGACCGGGATTTGTTTTCCATCGACGACGTGGCTGTGGGCCTGGGGCTCGGGCGGCGCGAGGTGGGCAACGATCTGGTGGCCGTAAAGGTCGAAGTCGATCCACGCGGGGTCCTCTCGACCCACCCCACATCCCAACACCTCAACATAGAAAGCCCTGGCCGAGGTTAGGTCCGTCACCGGAAATGCGAGGTGAAAACGGGGCCGTTCCACCTCACACCTCTTTTTCGTAGGTGAACAACTCCGGCGAAAGGTGAATGCCGAAACTCGCGAACCGCGACATGAAACGCGGACGGTTGCCGGTGGCTCTGAACTTGCCGCGGACCTTTCCTTGCTCGTCGATCGTTGACTTTTCGAACTCAAAGATGTCTTGACTGGTGATATAAGGGCCTTCCATGCCGGTGATCTCGGTGATGGACATCAGCCGGCGCGTGCCGTCAAACAGGCGTTCTTGCTGAACGATGACGTCGAGCGCGCGCGCGATGGCTTCACGGATGATTTTGTCGGTCATGTTGGGCATACCGATTCCGACGAGCGTTTCGAAACGGGCGAGCGCGTCACGCGGATTGTTGGCGTGCACCGTAGACATCGAGCCGGCGCAGCCCGTGTTCATTGCGGTGAGCATGTCGACCGCCTCGCCGCCGCGAATCTCCCCAAGGATGATCCGGTCGGGCCGCATGCGCAGGCAGTTCTTCACAAGGTCGCGTTGGTCGATTTTCCCTTTTCCCTCGATGTTGGCCGCGCGCGTTTCCAACCGGATCAGGTGGTCCTGTTGCATCTGCAGCTCGGCCGAGTCCTCGATGGTGATGATGCGTTCCTGGTCGGGAATGAAGCCGGACAAGACGTTGAGCAGGGTGGTCTTGCCGGAGCCAGTGCCGCCGCTCACGACGAGGTTGAGTTTCGCCCGCACACAACCGCGAAGCACTTCCATCATCGGCGCGGGGCAGGAGCCGATCTTGACCAGCGTCTCCGAGCTGATGGGGATGGTTCCGAATCGGCGAATCGACATGCACGGGCCGTCGAGTGCCAGCGGCGGGATGATCGCGTTGAATCGTGAACCGTCGATCATACGGGCGTCGACCATCGGATTGCTGTCGTCGATCCGGCGTCCGACAGCGGCGACAATGCGTTCGATGATCTGCATGACGTGAGCGTCGTCGTCGAACGTGACGTCCGTCAGTTGTAGCCGTCCCTTTTTCTCGATGAAGACCTGCTTGGCCCCGTTGACCATGATGTCGGAAATTTCCGGATCGCGGACCAGGGATTCCAGGGGACCGAGGCCGAGCAGGTTGTGGACGATCTCGTCCACGACACGATCGCGATCCGCCCGGCCCAACGGGAGTTTCTTCGTGTCGATGAGCTTGTGCAGCGTGGCGCGCAGCTTCTTTTGGAGCTTTTCAGGATCTTGTTTGCTCATCTCCTCGAAGTCCACCGCCGCGACAAGCTCGTCGCGAAGCGTTCGCTTCATTCGATCGTAGGCGGGATCGTCCTTTGCCAGACCGAAGGCGCGACTGACCAACGACTGGGTCGCAAGCGTAGACGCTGTGTGCGTGTTCGTCCCAGCGGTGCCGGTTCCGGTTCCAGTGCCTTTGGTGCGGCCTGAGCGCATGTAGACGATCCCCCGCTAGCGCCCGCGCGCCCTGCCGCAACCTGACACGGCCCAGGGTGGAACGTCAACGCGGGAGTATCACCTCTACGCGGATTGGTAGGTGATCTGACAGGTCGGAGGCGTCGGTGAGCACGCTGACGCGCAACATTTCGACGTCCTTCGACATGAACACGTGATCCAACGCACGCTCTGGTGTGTGGGAACCCCAGGGCATCCAGGTTCTCCATGCGGCGGCGCGGCGCTTGTGTTCGGCGGCGGGGATGGCGGAGCTGTGTGCGGCGAAGAGTGGCGCAATGGGCGTTTCAGGTTCGGGGTACTCGGCGGCGGCGAGGCCCAGGCGTGAGGCGTCGTCGCCAGGCGGAAGTGCGTTGAAGTCCCCGCCGCACACCCAGGTTTGGCCAGTCTTCTCCAATCGTTCCGAGAGCACGGCGACCTGCCGGGCCAGCGTGCCATCCCCGTTGGAGAATGCAGACAGGTGCGTGTTCATGAGGGTCATGTGGCGGCCGTCCGCCAGGGGCAGGTCCACCTCAAGGATCGCGCGCTTGAGGTCCAACTGTTGCCGAAGCCAGCCGTCGGGAAGGGGCGGGAGTGCCACCCGGCGGGCCTGGGCGATGTGGTGGCGGGAAAGCACGCCCAGGTGGGTGTCTACCCGTCCCAAGTGTTTGTTCGGGGGCCAGGGCACCCAAGGGGCTCGATGCACAGGGGCGGACGCGGTCACTGGGAACCCAGCGCGGCCCGCGATCACCGCGAGCTGGTCCACACCGCCGGTGCGCGTTGAACCGCGATCGACTTCTTGAAGTAAGACGACGTCAGGGTTCTCGGCCGCAATTCGAGCTGCGATCCGCGACAATGTATCGGCAGCTTCCGCGGGATCGGGGTGAACATCCGGACCACCGTCGTAGAAGAACTGCCGCGAACGACCCGCCGCATATTGCACGTTCCAAACGACGATCACGAGGCGCTGGCCGCGTTCGAGCGCCGGTGCTGTGCCCTGGATTCCGGCTGTCGCGATCGCGCCGGGGTGGAAGGCCGCCGCCGCTGCAAGCGCGAATACGCCTCCGAGCAACAGCGTGACACCGCCGACGGTCCGTGAACGCCAATCGGCTGTGCTCATGGCGTCGGCGTATCTCGGGTGGTGGCATGCACCGGACCTGAGTAGCTCCTCAGCGTGCTGACCCTGCTCGCGTGCGCCCCAAACCTCGGATTTTTGGATGAGCCGCCGGCGGCGGTGTCCGCGCATCCTGCCGCGATCGTGCTCGGAATCAGCCAGCAAGCTGATCACCTGTCGGTTCCAACGTCGTCGCGTCCAGAACCGGTGGGGGACCGATTTCGAGCGACGGCGCCGTTCGTTTTGGCTGGCACGTTGGAAGATGGCTCCACCGTGTGGCGCGTTCCGCTGCCCGTGCACGCCAACCTGCTTCCTACCCGCCTGAAGGGAACACATGTGTTTGGAACGGGCGAACCCCCCGGATTCGAGGTGTGGTACGAGGGCATGCGCCACACCTTTACGCGCAATGGACGTGCCCCGAGAGGGTGGGGTTTCGATCGCCGGTGGTTGTACGTGGGTGTCGCCGCCGGTCGTCCGGCGCCGGATTGGCAACAAGTGGAGTTCCGGTTTCCCAAGGCCGCTGAGGCCGAACGGGCGTTGAACTTCGATACGGCCGGCCTCGGGTCAGCGGACTTCGTGAACCGCACGCTGACTCTGGGGGAGCAGTCGTGGACGGGCCTGCTGTTGCCCGCCCCGTCAGTCGCATCTTGGACGCTAGAATGGGGAGAAGGCGCGGTATTCGACGCGGACACGTTCCTGGTTCCTCCCGCCATCTTGCCCGCCGCGGGTTCAGACGGCGCGGATCTCGTGGTTCGGGTCGACGGCATCGAGGTGGCTCGGACGACAATAGGCGTGCACGTCGCGCGATTCCGCTGTGTTCTGCCGGGCTCAGGGCGCCACTCGCTCGAGCTGCTGACGGAGCCGAAGGGTTCGTCGGACTTCGATTACGTGTTTGTGAGTGGACCCGCGGTGTACGTGCCGACGGCCACGCCCCAGCGGGTGTTGTTGGTCTTTGTGGATACTTTGCGTCGAGATCGTGTCGGCGTGTACGGGTACGAAGGCGGCACGACGCCGCTGCTCGATCGGCTGGCCGCCCACGGCACTGTCTTTGAATCGGCCCGTTCGGTGTCTCCGTGGACCCTGCCTGCGGTTCGCGCGGCGATGTCGGGCACGCAGCCGGAGTTGTGGGGGACAGTGCCGACACTGCCCGCGCGCCTCGCCGCCGGGGGATTTCAAACCGAAGCGATTGTAGGCAACGCGTTCTTGTCACAACCGTTCGACGCGCAACGCGGGTGGACCCACTACGAATACAGCCATCTGCTGGAACCTGACGACGTGGTGGCCCGCGCTCGCGCGGTTCTCGACCGGTACCCCGACCGCGACCTCGCGCTGCTCGTTCACTTCATGGGGCCGCATATGCCCTACGACGAACCGCCTTGGTACACGTGGTGGTTTGCGGGGCAGGAGCCGGTGGAGATCAAACAGCTGTCTCGCGATTGGCTCTCCGAGGTACCTTGGGATTCCCCAAACCTCGATGTCATTCGGGACTACGTGTCTGGACGGTACGACGCCAACGTGCGCTGGGTCAACGACGAACTCGGGCCGCTGATCGCGGATGTCGGTGCGACTGGCCATGTGGTGGTGTTTGCCGACCACGGCGAAGAGTTGTGGGACCACGGCGGTTTCGAACACGGCCACACGTTTTACGACGAGCTTCTCGCCGTGCCGTTGCTGGTTCGAAGTGCGTCGATGCTGCCCGGACGCGTCGATTCACCGGTATCGCTGCTAGACCTTACGCCCACCGTTCTCAACCTCGTGGGCCTTCCTTCTGACGTGCCTCAGGGGCTGTCCCTTGTGCCACTGGCCCGTGGCGAAGGGGCCGAACTTTTCACGGCCCGGCCTCAAGCTTTTGGTCGCCCGTTGTACGGCCGCGACGGGTGGGGCGTAGTGACGGGAGAGCAGAAATGGTGGCAACGTTCCGCCATCTCCACGGTATTTGACGTTGGCTTGGACCCGCGTGAGCGGAGCAATCTTGCAGCCACGACCGCGCTCGGGCCTTACCCTGAGGCACTCGCCAAGGCGCTCGGCACCGATGTCGTCTTGGGCTACCGATTTCGGATCTTGAGCAGAACCGGGACGCCGAAAATCAGGGCCGAAACGCCATTGGGATGGCGCGCAGTGGTGCCCGCCTACGACCCGCGGGGTCGTTCCGATGGCGCCGAGGCCACGATTGATGCCGCGGGGCATCTGGTTTGGTCGCCGGTCATCGGCGTGGAATTGCCCTCCGAGTTTTTCGCCGTACCGGTGGGCGATGCGTCGGATTGTACCGGCCTCGTGGTCACGACGTCCGTTGGGAGTTCGGTGTTCACCTCACAATGCGCCCGTGCCGCCGGTCCGCCAGGAGCCGGGCCCAATGAGGTGTTGAGCACTGGAGATCAACGGGCCGGGGTGACGGTAGAGTTGGCTTGGGTGCCGCTCCCTCAAGGCGAGGCAGTCCCCGGTTTCCATCCGGATTTGGCGGCGCAGCTCGAGGAGCTCGGGTACGCAGAAGACGATGAGCCGTGACCGCTTTTGGTCTGTGGTGGTGGTTGGCGTGTCGCGCCGAGCCAGACGGGAGGTGGTTCCACCCGCCTGAAGCGTTTGCGCCCGAGGACCGCGCGCGTGTCGAGGAGCTGATGGCTATCGGCTACGCGGAAGGCACGACGGCTGGGCATGCGGGGGTCGGTGTCCTCCACCGCTCTGACGCGGCCGAGCCCGGCTTCGCGTTGTACGCCTCCGGTCATGGTCCGGAAGCCGTCCTGATGGACCTGGATGGCAACGAGCTGCACCGTTGGCACCATGACTTCTGGGCAACCTGGCCCGATGCGCCCGTGTCCCGAAGCCCGGGCAGTGTTCATAATTTTCGACGGGTGCGGCTGCTTCCCGATGGCTCGTTGCTGGCCATCCACGAGGGACTGGGGATCGTGCGGTTGGGACCCGACGATGTCCCAATATGGGCGGAACTCAATGGCGCGCATCACGACGCGGTCGTCCGGCCCAACGGAACGGTGATGGTGCTGGTTCGTCGGCCGGAGAACGTCCCTTGGCTCTCGACGCGCGGCCCGGTCTTAGCGGACGCGGTGGCTATTCTCGACGTGGAGTCCGGGGTGACGCTGCGCCGGATCTCGATCCTCGAAGCGTTCAAAGGCAAAGCACAACTTCTGCAGGCGCTGGGTGGGGACGATGGCGATCCGCTTCACACGAATTCCATTGAGGTTTTATCAGCACCGTTGCGCGGCACGGGCGGGCGAGCGGGGGACCTGTTGCTTTCGCTTCGGACGCCGAGCCTGTTGGCTGTGATCGATGTGGAGACGGGCGCCTTATTGTGGTCGTCTCGGGGGCCCTTCCGGCAGCAACACGATGCCCGTGTAGATGGTCCCAGCGCGGTGTTGATCTTCGACAACAGCGGCTCGAAGGAAGGCGCGCGGGTGTTGCGCCTCGACGTGCCCCAGCCGCGGGTCCTGAGGTCTTGGGGGCCAGAGGTGCACCTGCACAGTCCGTTGCTCGGGGCGGTTGCGCGTCTCCCTGGTGGTCACGTGATGGTCACGGAGTCCGAAGGCGGGCGCGCATTTGAAGTGGGAGAGAACGGCGAGGTCGTATGGGAGTTCCACAACCCGCATCGGGCCGGCGACAACGACGAATGGGTGGCCGCGTTGTTCGAGTTGGTGCGGCTGCCGGCCGATTTCCCGGTGGACTGGGCGCGCGGCGTCGCAGTGCCTCCTCGCGGACCCGATGGCGGCTCGGGTTGTTGGTGACGACGCTCTACGGTGCGGCGCCGGCTAGGATCCATCCCTCCACGGTGTCCAGCTCCGATACGGTCATCGCGCCGGTTTTTGGCATCTTGGACCCGGAGCCCGCGACGTCGAGGTGCGTGCCTTGGAGTTTGTGCCACAGGTAGCTGTTGTCGAGGTCTCCCGGCTCAATCTCGTCCATGGCGGCGACGTCGAGCGACGGAACATTCACGATCTTTGCCCAACCGTCATCGAGATTGAGCCCGCCTTGGGCGTCGCCTTCCACGTGGCAACCCTTGCACCGAACGTCGAAGATCAGTTGAATGTCGGTCGCGAACGACAATGACCCACCGGTAGGATCGGTATCCGAGTCGGTGTCGGTGTCGGTGTCGCTGTCCGTATCGGAATCGCTGTCCGTATCGGAATCGCTGTCCGAATCGCTGTCAGCGTCGCTGTCGGTGTCTGCGTCCCCGTCAGTGTCGGGTACGGGTGCGCCGGACTCCGTCGTCGATGCTTTGTCGCCACACGCCAATAAGCCAAGGATCCACAACAGGTCGCGCATGAAAATTCCCTCCGGCGCTCCTTAGTCGATCTGGGTGCCGGCTGCCCCGGACCGAGTTCAATGACGTTCGAGCCAGCGCGTCGTGAAGACCTCGTCTTCCAAAGGCACGTCGAAACGCACGTCGGAAAGCACCAAGGTCGTGCTCTGGCCCGTTTGCACTTTGTTGATGATGACCATCTTCAGTGGGAACCACCGGTCTCCAATCTTCGTGACGTCGCTCATCTCCCAAGTCTTTACCAGGGTGCCGGAGAGGTCGTACAGGTGCTGAATGACCGGAATGTTCCACTCCGTATCGATGAGCGAAATTCGTTTGGTATAAGCAACGGTCTGGTTCTTAGCGGTGAGTTCCATACGCCAACAGGTCCGACCCGTGCCGCAGGGCTCTTGGCCCGTGACCGCTCCGTTGTAGGACGTGCGCAACTCCGACGTCGCCATCATGTCCTCGTAGGAGACGTCGGTGCCCGACATGCCGTCCCGAAGCATGTTGTCGGACAACGTGGTGACGCGCTCGGATTCCGGCTGCCACATCCGCATGGTCGTGCCCTCGCGAAGCATCTTCTGCCCTTTGTCCCGGGCCGGCGCGAAGTACTCGATTGCGGCTTTGTCGCTGCCGCGCGCCATGATGACCATTTCGATGGGCGGGCGCACGCGCTGAGGCGTCGACTGCGTCATGACCGTCTTGTTGGTGCGCGATGCGCTGACCAAATTTGCGTCTACTTTGGTGAGTAGGGCATCGGCGGTTGGCATTTCGACGGCGAACGCGGCTGTGAGAAACAGAAAAAGGAAACGCATGTGACCTCGGTCGGGCGATGACCCCCCAGGACGGGGGCGGCTTCCGCTTAACGCCCGCGGGTGCGCATCGCCTCGACCGGTTGGATGAGGGCTGCGCGTAGACTCGGCAATGCGGCGCCGACAAAGGCCATGACCAACGCGAGACCGAGCGCGGTCATTGCGACGTCTGCGTTCATATCGCCGTGAAGCGTCGTGCGGAGTGGGATGTCGCTGCCAAAGGTCGCCACTGTTTTCTCCCCCAGCGTGACGCCTTGGACCTCGAGGTACCACCCACCGAGACCGCCGACTGCTACGCCAAACAGCCCGCCAAGCAGGGCGATGCCAGTAGCCTCGACGACGAACAGGAACACGGTTTCCACCCGTCCAAGGCCCATGGAGCGCATGACGCCGATCTCGCTGGTTCGTTCCAAGACCGACATCATCATGGTGTTCCATACGCCGAGCGCCGTGATGAACACGACGGTGGCGGTGAGCACGGTTCGGACGACGCCGATGATTGCCAGGATCCCGGCCCAAGGGTCGCGGGTATGCCAAGGCTGGACCGTGAGGCCGGCGGCCGCGGGGTGCGCAGCGACGGCGACGGCGAGCGTTTCTGCGTCGTCGCGGTCGGCGGTGAAGACGAGGATTTCGGTCGCGGCGTCTTCGGTGTCCGCCAAATACTGGACACGGGACAGGTCCACAAATGCCCCCTGGTCTACCAGCGCGGTTCCCGTCTGGACGATTCCAACCACGGGTCCGCGAATCGGGGAGATGCTCCCGTCTTGGGTCTGGCCAAACAGGACGACTTCATCGCCGGGTTTTAGGCCACTGCGTTTGGCGAGGGTAGCCCCAATGAGGATTTCTTTGGGGGAGGCGCCAGGAAAGAACGTGCCCTCGATGACGGCCTTTTCCAGACCCATTCGGTCGCGAAAATAGGCGGTCGGGGCGCCAAACAGCAGCGCGAACACATCTCCGATTTCGTCGCCGACGCTGACCGTGACGCCGGTCACGATTCTTGGGACGACGTCCACGACGCCCGGAACGGCGCGCAGGGCTTCGACCCGCGCCGTGACGCCCGTGACGTGTTCGTACAACGGCATCATTGACTCGCGTTCGGCGAACTCCGGGTCTACGACTCGGGCATGCCCAGCACCGTCGGCGGCCGTCCCCAAAACCTCACCGAAAACCCCTCCGATCCATGCGAGGGCGACGGTCAGGACCATCGTTCCCAGGCTCACCGTGAGTGCGGTGAGGAGCGATCGCGTAACGTTGCGTTGGGCGTTTCGAAGGGCCAACCGGAGCAGCGTGATCATGCGCGCACCGCCTCGGCCGGGACCATTCTGCTAGCCACGCGCGCCGGGTAAAAACTCGCCGCCATGGAAATGAAAATGCCAAATGCAATCGAGAACACGACAACGGCCGGGTCCCATTTCAGGTACAGCATGGCGGAAATCGGAAGATTACCGGTGGCATTGTTGGCGAGGAAATCGCTCAGGTCGATGCCGTGCTGGTAGTAGTGCCACACGACGCCTCCGCCGATGGCGGCCCCGAGCGTGGCACCGACGATGCCCATCATCGCCCCTTCTACGAGGAAAAGCGCGAGGACGTCGCGATGGGTCATCCCGAGCGCCCGGAGCGTGCCAATTTCGCGAATGCGCTCGTAGGCCGCCATCAACACGGTGTTGGCGATTCCCGCAGCGCTCATGCCTAGCAAGCCGGCCACGAGCAGATTGAGTGCGGCGCGCCGAATGGCTTGGATGCGCAGCGCGCCTGCGGTTTCTTCCACCCACGTGGTGACTTCGGCACCCTCCGGTAAGGGCAATTCCGCGGCGAAGGTTTCCGCCGACGCTCGGTTGCCGAGGCGAATGGCGATGTGACTCGTTTGCCCCGCCGGCCTCAAAAGGTCGTCCGCGAGTTCCCACGGCACGAACACAGCGCTTTGGTCTAGCTGCCCCGAGCCGGTATTGACGATGCCGGCCACCGCTACGTCAGCGCCGTTGATCGCGCCCGGATGTGTTCTGGCCTGGAGCATGAAATGGTCACCGACGCGCAGTTTCATCAGGCGCGCGACGCCGCTCGACAACAGAACCCCGTCCGCCCTTTCGCTTGGGAGTTTTCCCTCGATTTTCCAACTCGTGCGAGGAAATACTTTTTCGTCGCGCTCTGGGTCGAAGCCGATCCCTCGAACACGGAGCGCGTCCGCGGCGTGTACGGCCCGACCGCTGAACATCAGGCGCTGTGTCCAACCGATTGTCGTGTTGTCCAGGTGAGTCTTCAAGGAGTCGTTGACGGTGATGAGCTGGTCGATCGGGTGCTGGATGCCTTCGATGGGGTAGTCTTTGGGGCGAATCAACACATGGCCCGTGGTGGTATCGACCGAGGCGCGGATGGCATTCTCTTCGAGCCCGCCGATGAACCCCTGCCCAAGCACGAGAACGGCCGTGCCGGCCACGACGGCGACGAGGGACAACAGCGTCCGGCGCGTGTTGCGCAACAGATTTCGGAGTGCGAGTTTGAGGAGCATCACCGGCGCTCGTCAGACGTGATTGCTCCGTCGGTGAGCGTCACGATACGACGGGCCCGCTCCATCACCTTCGGGTCGTGCGTGGAAAACAGGAAAGTGACGCCGCGCCCTTCGTTCATCTCGCGCATGATGTCCAACACCGCAGTGCCCGAGCTGGAGTCGAGGTTGGCCGTGGGCTCATCCGCAATGACGAGGGCCGGTTGTTTCACCAGCGCGCGTGCCACCGCGACCCGCTGCTGTTGGCCGCCGCTCAGCTGGTTCGGCCGGCGATCGAGCAAGCCTCCGAGGCCGACGGCCGACAGTGCGACCGTAGCGCGCGCCCGTCGGTCGCCCTTCGTGTCGCGGGCCAGTTGCAGGGCGAGTTCTACGTTCTCAACCGCCGAGAGCACGGGGATGAGGTTGAACGATTGAAAGATAAAGCCAATGCGGCGTGCACGAAGCGCTGCCAATTCCACACCGCTGAGGGCGCCGACGTCACGGCCTTCGATGCGGACGACACCGTTGTCAGGTACGTCCAGGCACCCGATAAGGTTCAGCAGGGTGGATTTGCCCGACCCCGAGGGTCCGCTGATGACGGTGAACTCGCCGGGCTCGATGACCACGCTGACGCCGCGGAGTGCGGAAACGGCAGCGGGACCTGAGCCGTAGGTTTTAACCACATTCTCGACGTCAACGAGGGCCATGCCCGCTCCGGGCGCGCCTTGTAGCCCGAAGCGTTTGCCCAGGCGGGGACCTACATCGGCCCCGATGTCAAATGGCCCTCATGCGGTTGTTCTTCGCATTGTGCTCCAACTCCACGAGCCCGAGCGCCTCCATCAGCGGCGGGAGGTACACGCCAAACCGGCCCCGCAGGCCTTTTTTGAGGCCATACCAACCGCCCACCGGATTGTCAGCGGAGCGTCCCCACGCCTCGACCGACCCCTCAGGCGCCGGTTTCTGTTCGTCGGCGCCGCCAAGTGCCACCCAGCCGCCGCGACTGATCAGCCACTGGTGCAGATCGTCGATGCATTGAAGGTGGTAACGAAGTTGGGTCGTCCCGACCTGGCAGACCAGTGCTGGCGGATTGCTCTCGGGATCACGGTACATGAAGTACTCCGATGTTCCTGGAGGCGTTTTCAGATTCCACGGATTTGTTTTTGTGCCGAGATCATTCATTGTAGCTCCAAGTGTTTCAAAAAAAAACTAGAAATGGGCACGCGTCCAGATCACCAAGGCCGCATCCGCAACCAGTCCGGAAAAGTCGAGATCGATGGGCTTGGCGTCAGCGAACCCGTTGATTCCGAGGTTCGCGACGTCGACCTCAAGGTGCATGTCGTCAGGGTCGGGCCGGAATTCGCCGCCGTCACCCCACGCCTTGTACGGGACCTGTGCGGTCGCGGAAAACTCCAGCCATTCCAGCGCCCCGACAGTCGCGGTGGGTACGAAAACGCCCGTTCCATCGCCGAGGTTTTGGATAGTCGCCGCCGAGATGCCGAAGTCTGCAGTAATTTGTGAATTGAGCACGGCGAGCAAATAATCGCGGCCAGCGGTAAATGGCGCGTACGGATTGGACGACGTTGGGAACAGGGCGCCTACGCTGGGGTCGTCACAGGTCGGCGGCTCGACTTGGCTGGCGAATCGGCCCGTAAGGTCGTCGGCACCAGGCTCGGCATCGCCGGACCCATTCCGGTAATATTGCGCGCTGAGATAGAGGCGCTCGAATACGGGAAAACTGTAGTCCACGCCTACCGCGAACTCTTCGTAGGGAACCTCCACCATGTGGACAGCCCCTTCGAACCACCAGCCCACTTCTAGGTTCCCGCGGAGGTCGAGACCGAGGATCGGTTCCTTCGTGTCGCCTCGCCACGCCGCCACGCCAGAGATGTCGGTGTTGAGGGCGCGCACCGTGGCCCGTGTGGCGAGCCGTTCATGCACCAAAGCGTCGTCGGAACCGGCGAGCAGCTGGACCTGGTGGTCGTCGCCGATGGGGATCGTCGCTCGGGCAGAGTTGAGCCCGCCTCGATACCGCCAGGGTTCCACGAATAAAACCTCTGGGAATGGGTCCGTTGGGTTTACCAATTGGGCGCTTCCCCATTGCACGGGTTGGCGACCGATTCGCAGGTCCACGCCGGGTAAGTAGGCGTCTACGTAGAGCCGGTCCAGCGTGGTGTAGTCCGACAGTTTGCTGATGCCGAGGGCGGCGTTCGGGGCCTCGTCGGGCCATTCGCAACCCGCGATGTCCCAAAGGCTGTTCACCGCACTTTCGCCCAAGTACCGTTGAGCGTATTTGAGACTCGTCAGGTTCGACGATTCGAACACGTCTTCGATTTCCGTCTGAAGGCTTCTGCCCTGAGAGAAAAACACGTCGATCGTGGCCGTTACTGAGACGCGGTCGTTGATCTTCGCCACGAACTCGGGTCGGATGCGTTCGGTCAGCTGCCAGGGCACGCCGGACGCGCCGATCTGTTCGCTGAGTCGAATCTCCGCGACGCCCGAAACCTCCTGTGCGCTCGCTGGCGCCCACACCCACAGCGGGACGGCAAAGCTCATAGGAACCTCCGGTGGCGGTACCAAGCCACGAGGCTGACCGCCAGCGTGCCCATGGCAACCATCACGGCAGGGTAGCCCCAGGTCCACCGCAACTCGGGCATGTTTTCGAAGTTCATGCCATAAATGCCGACAACAAAGGTCAGTGGTAGAAAGATCGACGAAACGACGGTGAGGACCTGCATCGTGTCGTTGGTTCGCATGGTGGTCATGGACAGGTGCAATTCCGCGATCCATGCCAAACGCTCTCGCGCGGCGTCCACGCTGTCGAGGACTTGCAGTACGTGATCGTGGAGGTCCCGGTAGTAAGGCAGGGTGTCTGCACTGAGCAGCGCCAGCTCTCCTCCCATGAGCAGCCGAGACGATTCCCGAAGCGGTGACAACGCCCGCCGAAGTCCCACCAACTCTGCCCTCAGTGCGTGAACGCGTTCGGGAGAGGTGTCATCGCGATTGTCGGTGGCCGCGGCCTCTTCCCCGTCGATGAACTCATCGATCTGGTCGGTCGTCTCGAAAGCGGCGTCGACCACGGCGTCGAGCAGGGAATGTACGAGCCAGTCGCTCGCGACCTTGCGGGCCCTTGACCGGCCGGACCGCAGTCGTTCGCGTACGCCTTCGAACACATCCCCCGGTCGTTCCTGGAACGTGAGGACCCAACGGTCCCCGAAAATAATGGAAACCTGCTCCAGGACGAGTTGTCGGCCCGCCACATCGTAGGTCACCTCCTTGATCGCCACGTACACGTGGTCGCCGTAGTCATCGAGTTTGGTTCGTGTTTTGACGTTGAGGATGTCCTCGACGGCAAGCGGGTGCACGTGGAATGCGTCGCAGATGCGCTGGACAACGGCCGGATCGTGAACGCCATCGATGTTGAGCCACTTCACACCTGGCCGATCGGCTAGGGCTGTGCAGCCCTCGGAAGCGTGGTCAGCCTCCTCAAATTGTTCGCCGTCCCAGGCAATCAGGTGCACGCCTGGCGGGCCGGAAGGGGGCAGGGACGATTGCGAAGGACTGGGCTGGGGTTGCCGTCTGCGGGTGGACACGGCCGCCCTTTACCCGGTTGGTCGGTCGTCGATCGCGTCCCACAGCCCGAGCCCGTCAAAAGGCGTTCTAAGGTCCGCTGGGACCGGTGCCGTTAGTTCGAGGGTCCCGTCGGGAAGTGGCAGGTCGAGTTGCCAACAATGTAGCGCGAGGCGGTTGAGGCCCCGATGTTCGCGCCACCAGCCGTTGACGCGGCTGTCGCCATGGCTGCCGTCCCCGAGAACGGGGTGGGAAAGGTCGCGTACATGCCTGCGGATCTGATGGAAACGCCCTGTCGTGGGCTCAGCGCACACCAAGGTGCACCGCGGCTCGGCGCACGTGGCCAGTGGTGTGACGCGGGTGTGGGCGCTGAGACGTCGGTCGCCGTCGAGCAGGAGGCTGTCTACGTCCACGGCTTCTCGCGTCGGTACGAATCCGCGCACGACGGCGAGGTATCGCTTGCGACCGTCCTTGAGCGCTTGCTGACCCGCGGCCAGGTCGACAGGGTCAAAACAGAGCAGCAACGCGCCGGAGGTCCCTCGGTCGAGTCGATGCACCGGCCAGACGTACTGTCCAACGAGGTCTCTGGCTTGCTGCACGACCCAGGTTTGGTCGCCATCTCGTGGGTCATCGGACCGATGGACGGCCAGACCCGAGGGTTTGTCCACGACCAACCAGCGTTCGGTCCGCCACAGGATGTGCATTTGATGCGGACTCGCTCCGATCCGTCGCCTATGTTGGCATCCGGGGGCGGTCATGTGGTCATTTTGGCTTGCGTGTGCAGGACGACAGGTAGACGATTGGTCCACCGCCGTTCAGAGCAACACCCTTGTGGCGTACCAGTCCTACCTAGACGGTCATCCCGAGTCTGACCAAGCCGGCGACGCGGTTCGTGCGCTGGACGACCTCCGCTGGGCGGCCGCTGAAGAGGTGCAGACCGTAGAGGCCTACGCTTCGTACCTTCAGAGTTCGCCGACCGGTCTGTACCGCGGATTCGCCGCGATCCGAATCGAGGAACTTGATTTCGTCGAGGCCCTCGCCGCAAGCACGCCCGAGGCGTTGGAAGCGTTCGTGGCGAGGCACCGAAACAGCCGCCTTGCGGACCAGGCGCGGGAAACGCTGGATCGGATGCACTACGGGGTGGCGGCGGTAGCCGATACCAGCCAGGATTATAGCAGGTACCTGACGGTATACCCGGACGGCGAATTCGCCAACAGCGCCAAGTCGGAACGGGAGCGCGCTGCATTCGACGAGGCAGCGCTGGGTTCGACGATGACGAGTTGGCTTGACTACCTCAACCGGTTCCCATCGGGCGAATACACCGACGAAGCGCGGAAACAAATCGATGCGTTGAGGTTCCAAGAGGTCGACCTCGTGGTCGTTCTGCGCGGTTCATCGCGGCCCGCGGAGGCCTGGACCGACAGTCTCCGCCTCGTCCAAGAAATGGTCGATTTCACCGTCGCGAACTCGCTCCGCGACATCGGTTTCAAGGTCGCCATTTCTTCGCGTGTGTCTGTGGACGACAGTTCTGCACCCAGCGCAGCTTCTGCTTGGGTTCCACGTGGTGAACACGGTGTGCTTGTGGTGGACTATTGGGAGCTGGCCTACCCGGTGAGATGGTCCACGTCGATGTCGACGAGGGTTCGAACCCAGATGGCAATGTACACACCTGACGGCGACGTGCCGGTGTGGCGGGACAGCCTGACTGCGACCTCGTCGATCAAGTCGGTGATGGATACCGATGCGCAACTTCACCGAAGCGCCGTGGAAAACCTCGCAAGTGCGTTGGCACGTACGGCACTTCCGGTAGACCCTTACTTCCGGGTGCAAACGGCATCGCGATAGCGGCAAGCATGGTTGAGCTGGAAATCGCGAGCACCTGGGACGGTGTGCCGGCGGGCACGTCGGAGCGCATCCGTTTGTTCGTGGCTGAGGCGGACGGCGCATGGTGCATCCGGATCGACGCACCCTTTCACGGGGACCCGGCTCCGATCGGCGCCGCAGGCCCCTGCGACGGCCTGTGGAACTTCGAAGTGGTCGAGCTTTTTGTCGTAGGTGTGTCCGGCTACACGGAAATGGAATTCGGACCGCACGGGCATCACCTGGTGCTTCGTCTCGACGGCGTTCGCAGCGTCGTAGATTCGGGGCACGCGATCGAGTTCATGACGACGGTGGGTCGGGGGAGATGGCGCGGCGACGCCCGCGTTCCGTTGGCGCTATTGCCTGAGCGACCCACGAGGTGGAATGCCTTCGCAATCCACGGAACGGGTGCAAACAGGCGCTATTTGTGCATGGTTGCGCTACCTGGGCCTAAACCAGATTTTCACCAACCAGAGCGCTTTCCAGAAATTCATTCTTTGTGCCAATAATCCAGGCGCTGGGACTCATCGAACCAACCTGAGAAGGTAGCGTCCAGCGGGGTGCTGCCGGGATGGCGACCGCCGACCGCGCCAAATTTGCCGGAGTCCGGGTACTGGAAAATATCGGTGTCGATCGCCGTACTTACGGCGAGGTACCGTAGCTCGGTGTCCGCCGACGTATTGATAAGTTGGTGGGCGACATCCGGACCCCCCGGCGGGCAGCCGATCACGTCGCCTTCGCGCACCGGGTAGGTATTGGTGCCGAACCGAAGCTCGCCCGACCCGCTCAGAATGAAGAACATTTCTTCGTTTGCATGGTGGTTGTGAAATGGGAACGCCCGCTTTCCGGGTGGCACAGCGGTGATATTGTACCCGAGTCGCTTGGCTCCGATCTGACTGCTGATCGGCGCGATTCTGGCGTGAAAACGTTCGCCATGCATCAATTCGCGTGTAAACTCGGCATCCGCGACGTTGACGACTGGGCTCTTTTTCATCTCGACCTCCTCGTTTTTTGGGTCATAAGCCGGGCAGATCAAGGCGTCAGCGGTTAGCCATCAGCCATTAGCTTGGTCGGAGGCGGCATACGGGACTTCCGCGAACTACAGGGTTGGCTGCTGGCTGCTGGCTGCTGGCTGCTGGCTGCTGGCTAATGGCTAATGGCTAATGGCTAATGGCTAATGGCTAATGGCTAATGGCTAATGGCTAATGGCTAATGGCTGACGGCTGATGGCTGATGGCTAATTGCCGTCCCTCGAACGCCACGTCATTGCGTAGGTTCCGAGGGTGAGAACGATCAAAAAGAGAAGAAGGACGCCGACAAGCGCGAATAAAGGCATTCCCATGTCGTCGGCCCCGCTCGTGGCCTTGAAACCGAGATTGTAGAGCACGCCGCTGATGGCTTTTTCTGCGCGCTCTCGGCCACCCGCTGGGGGCTCCGTGAGGAAATCCGAGGCCTTGATAGAGGCTTCGAAGCTGTAGCGGACAATCATGGTGTAGGACAGTGCCTTCGCGAGAAAGCCCATCTCCTTCACCTTCACAATGAGCCCGCCGAATGTGATTTGGGGGATCAATAATAAGGGTAATGTGCCGACGGCAGCTTCGGACGACGCAAAGGACGCCGAAATCAACAATCCCAGAGACATCCCAACCAAACCCGTAAGCGTGGTCACCCCTGTAAGCAGAAAGAAGGAGGTGCCGTAGCTGTTGCCGTCCGGACCTACGCCCCACATCCCGAGCAGGCCCCACACGAGCGTGGCGAGGGCGAAACATTGGAGTGCGACGAGGGTGCCGAGCACCGTGATCTTCGATGCGAGGTACGGGCCTACCGCGATTCCCACCCGAGCTTCTCTGCGCCAAATCGCGCGGTCGGCGATGAGCTCGCGCACGCTCCCGGAGGCGCCAAACCACAAGGCGGACAGGGAGAGCATGAACATCGCGGGCGCGTCGGGGGCCGGAAATACCAAGTACATTAGCACGCCCAGGACCGGCGCTTGCGCCAGTAGGACGAAGGTGCCGGCCCGGTCTCGTAGTTTTACGAGCCAGTATCGACGCGTCAGTGTCAAATACTGACGGAAGGGGCTTCGCCGAATTCTAGCGACGCGGCCTTTTTTCTTGGTCTGGGTGCTTGTGCTCGGATCCAGGCCAAGCAGGTGTTCCCGTGTGCGAACAAATTTCCGATACACAGGACCGCTGCGAAAACGTTCGGCCCATTCTGTGGGTGGCGCCTCGCTCAGCCGTCCGAAAATTCCGTCGACCGAATTGACCGAGAACCAGCGCGCAGCCTCGTTCGGTGGGCCGTACCAAGCGAGACGGCCGCCCGGCGCCAGGACCATAAGATGGTCCACAAGCGACAAGATCGTGGGGGTGACGTCGTGCGTCACCAAAAAGATGATTCTCCCGCCGTCCGCCAGCTGCCGAATGAGGCTGACGATGTCCTGGGCGGTTTGGGGATCCAACCCGCTCGTGGGCTCGTCGAGAAACAGGACGCGGGTGGTACGTGTGAGCAGTTCCTGACCGAGGTTGACGCGCTTCCGTTGGCCTCCCGAAATCCCGCGTCTCACCGCGTCGCCGATGCGCGACTTTCGGATGTGCTGAATGTCGAGTTCGTCGAGGACGCGATTCACCTCACCTTGCAGGGCGTCCCGTGGAGTGCCGGGCGGGAATCGCAGGCGCGCCGTGTAGTGGAGACTTTCTTCGACCGTCAGCTCGGCATGCACGACGTCGTCTTGTGGAACGATACCGACCACGGACCGGTCCGCGGCGAGCAACCTGTGGAAATCGAGGCCGTCGAAAAGGACTTCGCCGGAATCCGGCGGTGCAATTCCGGCGATGGCGTTGAGCAGCGTGGTCTTCCCGGCGCCGGACGGCCCGACAACCGCGATGACTTCGCCGGTGAAGACAGTGAACCGTACCCGATCGAGCAGGGTCACTTTTCCAATCTTGCGCGTGACGTCCCGAATCGACAAGGAGGAAAAGGATTTCGTGCCAAAGGCCGTGAGCGTAGTGCCATCGCGGTCCAGCGCGAAGCTGTAGCACCCGACGCGTAGTTGGTCGCCGGGTTTGAATGGTGCGGACGACACGGGACTGCCGTTGAGCAACGTCGGCCTGCCCGAGCCGAGGTCGACGGCCCGCCATCCGTCTTTGCCCCGCACGATCTCGACGTGGCGGAGCGCGATTGCCGGGTCTGGGAGTGGGATTTCGCAGGTTGTTGCGCGACCGATGGTGAAACGGTCTTTGTCTAGGCGGACTGTGAGGTCCCCGTTCGCGTGCCGGACGTCGTGTTTGCGGAACAAAGCCCCGATGAGCATGGGGTCGATGCCGAGGCTCTCGGCTGCCCGGGTCAGACGGCCGATTTCCACCCGATCGATGACCCCGTCTACCGCGCTGACCCCGAACAACGCATCGAGCAGCAGCAAGGCTTCTTCGGGCCCGTGACGGTCGGAGAACCCGGCCAGGTCGAGTTCCTCAGCGACCGCGGCGCGCAGCGCGACCTCTTCGGCCGATCCAAACCGTGCACCAAAGGCGCGTAGGTCGTCGTGGCCGATCGCGATTCGGCTTTCCGGCGCCAGGGAGAGGTCCAGCAGGACATCGATTTCGGCGTCTGCGAGGTCGGTGCGTGCCCCGATGGAGGATCGCAGTGCTTCGCGAACCTTGCGCGAAACGGCGCCTTCGGGCAGGTTGCGAACCAGCATCCCGACGAAGTCGATGGCGAAACGAATCGAGTCGTCGCGATCCTGACTTCCGTCAAGCCGTAACGCCTGTCGGAATCGACCTTCCAGGTGGGTGTGAAGCACGGGGCGTTTTACCCGCCCGGGTGCGCCTCAGCCACGTCAGCGGTAGACGACCGCCATGGCCACATCGCCTTTTTGCGTCCGCGCGTCGGTTTCGCGGGCGTAGAGCACGATGTAGTAAGAGGCGGTCTTATCTGGCTTGAAGGTTACCTTCGGCTCGCGATCCGTGGTGGTGTCCCGAACGATCACGGTACCTGTTGTGTCGTACAACAGCACGTCGATGTTCTTGAAGCCCGCCACGCCGCAGGTTGTGACCTGGTACTCGTTGCCCTTGTACAGGGTGACCAAGTAGTTGCGGGTACGTCCTGCATCGAGTTGCGTGGACGTCATCGTGCGAATGCCCCAGCCGTCGCTGTAGCCATCCCAGACTTTGGTGCGAAGACAGGTCTCTGCGTCGTTTTCGCTCGCTAGCGCGAAGGTCGAAGCGAGCAGGAGCGCGGGAAAAAAGGCGTTCAATTGATCTCCAATTCGCGTCAGAGCAGGGCGAGGACTTCGTCGGTCACGGTGATGACCGTGTCGATGTCCCCAGCGGCGAGCGGTTCGGCTTTCTCTGCCAAGGCCTTGAGCGTGTTGAGCGATGCTTCCAGTTTCGTGGTGATCGCCGCGGGCGCCTTGTCCGAGGCCACGTCTTTGACGTACCCCACGAAGTAGGCCACAACCGCCGGTTGCTTGAGCAACGCGTCTGCGGCTGCAGGGTTGCCGGACGCCTTGACGGCTTTAGCGACCAGATTGGCGCCTTCAAGCCAGGAGCCAGCTTGGATGAGAGGGACAATACGTTTGTTGCCGTTGAACTCAAGTTCCGGGATCACGGCGCCGGACAATTCGTCGAACTCTTTGAGCAACTCATCGCGGGTCACAGCGCCTGCGTTTACGCGATCGACGAGGTCGGTGAGGGTGCCCTTCACGTCATCGCCCCCGCCGAGTTTCTCGAGGCCGGTCCTTACGGTAGTCAGGCGGTCGACCAGTGCTGGTGTCTCCGCGGTCTTGACGGAGAGCAGCGCATCCGCCAGGACGACGCCTGTGCGTAGGGCAGCGTAGTCGCCCTCGGATTGCGCAATGTCGAATTCGTGTTTTGGGATGAGCGTGTTGAGCTGCGTCGCAATTCCCGCTTGTTCCAAGGCCTTTTGGGTCTCGATGGGCGAGGGCACGAGGGCGGCGTTGTCCGCACCGGCGGCAAGGTCGGCGGCCGTCAACGGTGGAAGCTCAGGCGCCACCGCCACTTCAGGGGCAGCGGGCTCGGGCGGCGGTGGCGGTGGCGTCGGTTCGCCGCAAGCGCTTAGATTGAAGCCGGCGACTACGAGGCCGAGCAGAAGGGGAAATCGCAGCGACATGGACTGATGCCTCCGAAGGACCAGCCAGCGTTACCGCATCGGGGCCCGATCGGCAAAGGCGGGTCACCGCGCCGGTCAGACCACAGGAGCCTTTCCGGCTGCGATCAGCGCCGGCCCTCCGGGTTCAAAAACCGCAGAAACGGCGAGGCCCGCTCCGGCAAGTAGGCTTTGCAGGCCTGCGCGACTCCGTCTGAGGGTCGGCCACGTCAGAACGCGATCGAGCAGCTCGCGATCAGCGCTGGCGGAAAGGGTGGTGATGACCATGGTTCCGCCGGGTTTGAGTACGGATCGCAGAACTTGTACGAGCGAGAACGCGAGCCGTTCCGGCAAGTACTCGATGAGGCCATCCACGATTGCGATGTCCTGCCCGAGCACACGATGGCGCCCGCGGCCCGTTGCGAACGCGGTGAATTGTTCGACCAACGGGAGCACGTGTGTGGTTGCGAATCCGTCGTCTACGTCCAGGAAGGCCAAAGCGTCTCGACTCTGGTCCATGACGTACAAAGAGGCGTCCCGACCGGCGAGCGCGTGCGCGACGGAGGCGGCGAGTGTTCCGGCGCCGGCGTTGACGACCAAGACGCTGCTGCTACCTTCGTGCGGCAACAGTTTGTTGAGCAGTCCGACCGTTGGGGTGCGCACGGCACGAAGGGCGACAAACGTCGGTCGGTCCAGCAACCAGCGGTCCACGATTTCTCCGAACCAGCCCTCCCCTGAAGCCGTATTCACGTGAATGTGCCCGAGAATGTCGCCTGTTGCGGCCGTGCCAGACGGGCGTCGCAGGCAGCGGTCTGCCAGGGTGCTCCGCGTGAGAAACGGTCGCAGTTCGCGGACAAGCAGCGCGCTAGCGGCGTCCGCACTCGCGGGGTCGGTGAAACCTGCGAAAAGGCGCGTGACATCCGCTTGTAGGCGGTCGAGCGTTCCCCGTACCTGTCGGGTGACCTCCTCGAGTTGCTGCCGATTCCCGCCTCGTGCCAGCGTCTCTTGTTCCAGGAGGGTTTGTTTGATGGTATCCGCGAGATCCCTTGCATCTGACTCCGCGCGGACGAGTTCCACTTGGTTGACGCGCTGGCCGAAGGCGCCGCTCGCTGCCCCGTCGTTGAGCCCACGGAGGCGCTCGGAGGCTAGCGTCGCGATGACCCTGTACAGCGTGGCGGCGAGGTTCGGGTTTCGCCCGACAAGGCGGGCCAGATCGTCTCGGGTCCACCGCCGTACCGTGGTGGCGGTTGCCGCACGCACGTCCGCGGATCGGGGCGAACCATCGACGAATGCCATGTCGCCGACAACAGCACCGCTGGACATGCTTGTCAGGATGGCCTCGGGGGTCCTTCGGCTGTCAATGACGTCGAGCCGCCCCGCTTCGACCAGGTACATGTCGCCACCGGCTTCGCCCCGTCGCAGCAGGTATTGGCCGGCGGTCAGCGCCACTGTGTCGGAGGCCTCAAGAAACGTGGTTCGGTCTTCGGCGGAAAATGCTGCCAGGAGGTCCATGAGGTTCGGCTAGCTGCGTAGGATGCGCCGTCAAGGCGGACTCGCGATACACAGCGCGCCCTGTTTGGAGTGCGCATGTCCGAGGCCCACGTGAGGCAGTTGGACGACCTCGTGAACCAGCTCAAAGCTGCGCCCTGGCGCGAGCGGGACGCGCTCAAGGAACGCCTCAAGGAGGTGGCGCTCAGCGCTCCGGATCGAACCTCGGTCCGGGACCACCTGGAGGATTGTGCTCGGGCGTTGCCGTTGGAGATCCGCTGGGAGGTTGAGGAGGTCATCGAGGCCATCACGCCCCCACCTGCGCCTCCTCCGGAGAAGCCGGAACAGAAAAAGAAAGGGCTGACCCAGTCCGACTTGGTGGTCGTGTACGACGATCCTCGTGGACTCGCGCTGCATCGGACGAAGGTGCCGCCGGAACGCTGGTTCGTGACGCAGGTGGATCCGCGAACCAATCAACCGACGACGTCAGAGGTCCCGCTGGCGCAGGTGGCTCAGATCAAGGCCCAACTCCAGGGCAGCCCGTATTGGGTGCTGGGAAGCGGTGGCGGTGGCGGGGGCGCGGCGTGACGCCCTGGCTGGTCGCCCTGGTTGGGTTGCTGGCCTGTAGCGAGCCGCTGGACTGTTCGCTGCCCGAAACGGTGGTGGCCCGAGATGGGTCCGCGCTGTTGCTTTGTTCCGATGTAGCGACCGTCGTGGAATGGGTGCGGCTCGACGCGGCGCGTCCCTTGCGAGTTGGCGATGAGGATCGAGTCTCCGACGCGCTGATCGCGGCCTGGGCGGGCCATGGCGCGGAGATTCGGGGGCGGATTGACGCTGCAACTGTAGCGCTGGCGGCTCAGCGGGAAAGGACCGGGCTCGACGCTGCGCGCGCACGGGCACACGCGATCTTTGCGACGCAGGCCGGCCAGGGTCCGTTCGACGCTTCCTCCGGTGACCTGTTCGCCGTTTGGCAAGGCGCAGTTCATGTGTGGGCGACACATGCGGGAGACGGGCTGGCCATTGGTGAGGCCGATCTGGAGGGCTGGCTGCGCGTTGCGAGCCTTTGCCGCGAGGTCCAAGGAGGTGGCGCCCTGCGGCTGAGTGTCGCGGATCGCGTGACCGTGTATCGGACGATCACGGACCGGTTTGCCTCGGGGTCCACGGACGACCGCGTGGCGCTCAGTGCCGCCGGGGCTTTTCTTGGGGGGATTGAGGCGGCTTGGCGAGCCGCACCCTACGAGCAGCAGCAGCTGTTCGTGCAAGGCGCACCGCTTCCGCCGCCCATGACGGCGACGTCGTTGGGCTACGTGGAAACGGTGCTGACTGGCGACGTGGCGGGGACCATCCGAGCACTTCACCAAGTGCTTGGACCCCTTCGGATCGATCGCCCCTAAGAGCCCGCCGTAGCGGGCCCCAGCGCTACAACATCTGCGAGTAGAACTCGACGATGGCGTTCTCGTTGAACTGCAGCGGAACGTCCGCGCGCTCAGGCATCGAGATGAGCTTTCCAGCGCATTTTGCCGGGTCGAAATCGAGCCAGCTTGGGCGTGGATGCTGAGCGGTATACTCGAGCGTCTCGGCGATAAAAGTCTTTGACCGGGTCTTTTCGCGGACCGCGATCACTTCGCCGGGTGTTACGCTGTACGACGGACGGTCGACCCGATGGCCCTCCACCAGGACATGTCCGTGTACGACGAGTTGGCGCGCACCGGAAATGGTCCGGGCGAGGCCGAGGCGCCACACCAGATTGTCGAGGCGGCGCTCCAGCAAGTTGACCAGATTGGCGCCCGAGGGCCCCTTCATCCGGCTGGCTTCGCGCACGTAGCGCTGGAACTGGCGTTCGAGCACGCCGTAATGCAGGCGTGCCTTTTGTTTCTCAGTCAGCCGGAGTTTGTAGTCCGACGGTTTGCTCTTTCGTTTGGCACCGTGCTCGCCCGGAGGATTGGAACGTTCCAGCGTTGCCGCTGTCGTCAATCCGGGGAGCACCGTGCCCACGGCCCGGCATTTTTTCAGCCGAGGTCCACGATACCTTGCCATGGTTCGCTCCGATGGGTGCTTTGTGAAGACGCGCGGGGGCTTCCTGAGCGGGTGGGCCGCGCGTCGGTACTGCGTTCGCTACTTGACTTCGCGATGCAGCGTGACTTTGCGCAGGTACGGATTGTACTTGCGCACTTCCAGCCTTTTGGGCGTGTTCTTGCGATTCTTGCTGGTGACGTAGCGGCTGATCCCAGGGATCCCCAGTCCACGTTGCTCCGTGCACTCAATCGTGATTGATTGCCTTGCGAGCGCCTTCTTCTTGGCCAACGGACACCTCCCCGGAGCCTAGCGCCCGGGCCCGCCGCGGGTAACGGAACGGCAGCGCCAGGGCAACCCGGAGGGCCGCGATGTTCGTTTTGTGGTGTGGATGCGAGGCGCCCATGGTGCCAGACGGCCCGGTGGAGCACGCCTCGGAGTCTACCCAACTCTTGCCGCCGACAACAGAAACCGTCGGTGATTCGTCTTTCGTGGACTCGCTGTTGGCGAACGCGTTGTCATTAGACACCGTGCTCCTCGCGGTGGCCTGGAGCGATGGCTGGCCGATTCGAACGGATCACGGGACGTTTTTGTTCATTCGGGAAGGGGAGGTCGACGGATTTGGCGTCGCGGGTCCCTTTTCGGATTGGCAGCCAGCGGCCTTCGAACCGCATGCCGGATTTGGCCTCGTGGAGTTGGCTGTCGACGACGATCAGGGCGCGGTCTACAAGTTCACCGACGGTGTCAATTTCGAGGCAGATCCATGGGCGCGTTCTTACGACTACGACGAGAACGGTGAGATCTCGCTGGTGCGGCCTTCGGCGGAAACGGCGCGGCTGGATCGATGGCCCGATGTGCCTGGGATCAGTGAAGGCCTCCCCGATCGCGACCTTGCCGTGTACGTGCCGGCAGGATCAGGACCTTGGCCTGTGCTGTACGCGATGGATGGCCAGAACTTGTTTGATCCGCTTGCGATCTGGGGAGGCTGGCACCTGCAAGACGCGCTCGTATCTGTGGCGCCTGTGTTGGTGGTGGGCATCACCAACACGGCAGATCGGTTTGACGAGTATACGCATGTGGCCGACGACATCGGCTACGCCGAATGGGTCGGCGGTCGGGCTTCGGCCTACACGGGCCTCGTCGAAGCTGTGATTCGGCCTCACATCGAGTCGACGTATGGAAGTACAGGCGTGGACGGTCTGATGGGTTCGTCGCTCGGGGGCTTGGTCGCACTGTACATCGCAGCGGAAGACCCGTCGGCGTGGGACTATGTGGCGAGTCTTTCGGGGACGCTGGGTTGGGGGCGGTTCGCTGCCGACGGTCCCGTGATGGAGGAGCTGTGGGTTCCGTTAGGGCCGAATGGCGTTGTCGTGTACGCCGACTCTGGCGGGGGCCCGGGTGCAGACGGCATTTGCCAGGACCAAGATGGGGACGGGTTTCCTGAGGACGACCCTGACGCGGCGGACAACTACTGTACGAATCGTCAGTTCGTGGACGCGTTGGCAGCCGCGGGATTCACGTGGGACGTAGACCTTTTCCATTGGTGGGAGGCGGACGCACCCCACAATGAAATCGCTTGGGGCGCACGTGTCGAGGTGCCACTCGCCCAGTTCGCCGCCCTGTCAGGTGGTGAATGAATCGCCGCAGCTACAGGTCTTTCGCGCGACCGGGTTGTCGAACACAAAGCCCGTCTTGACGAGGTCGTCGCTCCAATCCACGGTCGTGCCGTTGACGTGCAGATAGGACTTCCGGTCGACACAAACCCGCGTGCCGTGCGCTTCGAATTGTTTGTCCGACTCGGTGGGCGTCGGCACGAGGTCGAGCACGTACGAAAAGCCGCTACAGCCTCCGCCCTTGACGCCCAAACGAAGCCAGCCGTCCTCCAGACCCTTGTCGAGGAGCAGGGTCCGGACGCGCTCGGCTGCTCGGGGTGTGAGTTGGACTGACATGCAACCGTGCTAACCGAAGTCAGCTCGCAGGCGGCGCAAGTCGACCACTGCTGTGGCAAGTCGTTGCACGACGTTGTCGATCTCCGCCATGGTGGTGTCCCTTCCTAGGCCAAATCGAAGTGTCGCTCGTGCGTCACCCGTCAGGGCACCAATTGCGGCGAGCACATGGGAGGGACGGAGGTCTGCGGACGAACAGGCGGACCCCGTGGACAACGCAACATTGCGAAGCGACAGAATCACGGCTTCGCTTTCTACGCCTGGAATGGCGACGTGTAGGTTGTGCGGTGCCCGGTGGTCGAGGCTGCCATGAACGACGAGGTCGGGGATCGATTGGCGAAGGCATTCCAGCAGGTGGTCTCGAATGGCCGCGATTCGGATGGGAAGGCCGTCGGCTAGGCCCGAGAGTGCAAGGTCGCACGCGGCCCCGAATCCTGCGAGCAACGGCGCCGGGAGCGTTCCCGGCCGGAGCCCGCGTTCGTGGCCGCCACCGAAGCTGATGGGCACGACGGGTACCCGGCCTCGCCCCCGCCGTAGGATGAGCGCGCCGACACCTTTGGGACCGTACATCTTGTGGGCGGACAGCGAGACCATGTCGGCGTCCCACGCGTCGCGGTCGATCACGTCGAAGGCGCCGGCCTGAGCCGCGTCCACGTGCAATGGCACGCCGGCCGCCCGGCAGAGCGCCCCGATGGCGGCCAAGGGTTGCCGGACGCCGATCTCGTTGTTGACAGCCATCACGCTGATCAGTGCCGTGTCTGGGGTCAGCGCGGCGGCCACAGCGTCGAGGTCCACGAGGCCCTCAGCGTTCACATCCAGTACGGTGGTGCGGTAGCCTTCGCGGCGCAATGCCTCCACAGGATCGAGCACCGCGCGGTGTTCAGTGGCCACCGTGACGACGTGGCGCCGCGTGGATGCGCGCGCCGCCCCAAGGATGGCAAGGTTGTTGGCTTCGGTCGCGCCGGAGGTGAAGATGACCTCTCGACCCTCTGCGCCGACGCGGCGTGCCACGGCGGCCCGTGCAGCCTCGACGGCCGCTGCGGCCTTGCGGCCCCAAACATGGGATCGGCTCGCGGGGTTCCCAAAGTCCTCGCTCCACAGCGGCGCCATGGCTGCCACAACGCTGGGGTGGCAAGGCGTTGTTGCGTGGTGGTCGAGGTAAATCGGCAGGAGCATGTTTGGCACGGGGATCGAGGGAGGGTCGGACCGCGCTTACCCAGCGATATTCTCGCCGCCATCCACGCGAAGCACATTGCCCGTGAGCCACGCCGTCCCGGGTCGCGCGAGTGCCACGAGACACGAAGCCACGTCCTCGGGTGTCGTCAGTCGTCCATGGGGATTGCGGGCGAGGGCTTGGGTGGCCAACATTTCTGCGCCGGGGATCCGTTCTAGGGCCGGCGTCCGCGTCACGCCTGCCAGAATCGCGTTCGCAGTGATCCCGAGCGGCGCCAACTCCACTGCCAGCTGCCGAATGTGGGACTCTAGTGCTGCTTTGGCGGCGGATACCGGACCGTAGCTGGGCCAAACTGCGGTGGACCCCGCGGACGTCATTGCGTAGACCCGACCGCCGCGGGCAAGAAGCCCCGATTTGACGAGGTCCTGTGTCCAGTACACGAGCGAATTGGCCATGACGTCCAGCGTCATGTCCAGCTGGCGGCGCTCGATGGCGCCTTCGCCGACGAACGGACGCAGGGTCCCGAAGGCCAACGAGTGGAGCAAGACGCCGACATGTCCGTCGCCTACGGCCTCTCGCAACGCCAGGACCGCAGATGCCCTCGCGTCGTCGTCTGCGGCATTGATGTTCAGGAAACGAACGGGCACGCCGAGCGCCGTCAACTCAGCGGTAAGCGCTTCCACGGCGGGCATGGCGGATCGACGATCGAGGTGGACCCCGAAGATCCCGAAACCCGCTTGTGCGAAAGCCCGAGCGGTCGCCGCGCCGAAGCCCGACGACGCGCCCAGGATGACGACCCAGGTCACTTCTTCTTTTCGCCCGGGGTGTTGAAGTCCCAATCGGCATCCGCGCTGCCAGAGCCGTGCGGATTCACGGCCGAGCCGTGTGGGTTCGGCGTGGATCCTTGCGGACCGCTACCGGTTGCGGCACCTTCGACGGGCGGGGTAGCGCCGGCCTCTACGACCTGCAGGCTTCCTTTGATGCCGTTGACGAAGGCTTCGGTGGCCTCGCGCCGGGCCTTGACCGCAAGGTCCGCCTTCACATCTTCAAAAGGTGTCTTGTCGCGTTTTTCCAAGACCTTGATGACGTGGAAGCCAAAACGCGTCTCGATCGGGCCGAGAATCTGGCCGGCGCTGGCGGCAAACGCGGCATCAGCGAATTCCTTGACCATGCGCGACTGATCGAACCAACCGAGGTCGCCGCCTTTGGCCGCGCTGCCCTTGTCGGTGCTGTTCTCGGTCGCAAGCGCACTGAAGTCGGCGCCACCGTCCGCTTTCGCCTTCAGGTCGTCGGCCAGTGCCTTGTCTTTCACGAGGATGTGAAGCGCGTGAACCTGTGGGCGACCATATTGGACTGCCTGCTTATCGTAGGCCTCCATGAGTTTCGCATCGGACACGCCTTCAGCGCCTTTGCGTTGCACGAGTTCGCCAGCGAGAACCTCGCGAATGGTCATCGTAATCGTGTCTTGCACGGCCGGGTCCTCGTGAACACCAGCGGCCACGGCGGCTTCCCACAGCTCTTGACCAAGGGCCACGCGGTCCACCAGCGTTTTCCACTGGGTGGGGTCGTCGCGCATGCGCTGCACCTGTTCCGGCGGCATGCGCCGCGACACGGCTTCCACAGAGCGTTTGGTCAAGGGCTTGCCGTTGACCGTCGCGGCGACGTCACCGTCGGTCGGCATGGTACCTGGGACGATTTTTGGGGCCTCGGGTGTGCAGGCGGCAAGGACGAGGGTCATCAGCATAGAACGCAAGGGTGTCTCCGGACAAGCGGGCGGCCGCTAATTCGGGCAACCGCGGAAACAAGTCGAGCGTATGCCAGTGGGTCATTGTCGCGAGCGCGTCGCGTGCGCATTGGGTCCGGCGTAGGGTGTGTCGCGTGAGGCTGAGGGCGTGGTGAACCGATTTCACGAAGTGGTGATGGGCGTATACTTCGACGACCTCGATGTGTTCGGCGTGCTCCACAACGCACGGTATTTGCTTTTGATCGAACGAACCTTGGGATCGTTCTGGGAACTTGTGGGTGTCGGCGGTCTGATGGCGCCCGAAGCAGTTCGGGCCCGAGGCGATCACTGGCATCTCGTTCGGAGCAACAGGATCGAGTATTTGAGACCCGTTCGTGGCCCTGGGCGGGTTCGGGTTCGCGTATGGGTCGCGAAAATTGGTACGACGTCGCTCGTATTTGGCACCAGCGTGAGTCCCGTAGACAGCGACGCGGAGTTCGCCACGGGAGAACGGGTCGTCGTCTGTGTGGACCCAAATTCTGGGCGCCCCGTTCCCTGGTCTGAACCGTTTCGCGCGCGGATGGAACCATGGTTGCCGCAGCTCTCCTGATAACGTTTGGCTTCTGTCAGGAGGCCGAAGCCGAGCCTCTCGTGGCCTTGGAAATCGAGGTGTGGGGAGAACCTGCGATAAAAGCGGCTCGTTCTGCCATCGTACGCGACATGGAGGGTCTGGGTTGGCGCGCGCGGCCGCACAAGAACGGCGTGACCCGGTTTCGTCCGCCCCACGCTTGGATGGGAAGAGCCCGCTTGACGGACGCTGGGTCGTTGAGCTTTGGTCGCAAGGTTGTTGCAATGGACGAGCCGGTCGGCGTTCAGATGACCGACCCGCGGGAGGATTTCATCGCGCTGTCGGAGCAACCGTCCACGGCCACGGTGGGCCCGCGGATGTGGCTGTTGCCCTCGCGCAAGGTCACCGACCCGGTGGCGAACGAAACACGAGAAGCCGTGAGCAGCGCGCTGCGCCACTATGTGTCGATTCTGAGGGCGACCGCGATTCGCGACCGGATGGCGTCGATTTCCGACGCTTTGGATTCATGTTGGGGGTCAGGAACGCCGTTTGGGCCGGGCCCGGTGTTGGAAACGCTTGACCAGCGCAGGGAGGCGATTCTCAGCCTGAGCCGAAGCCGGGTCGACAGCGACGAGGGGCGTGCCACGGCACGAGCGATTGACGCCTGGATGCGTGAGAATTGGGACGATCCGAAACGTGAGACGCCCCCCTCGGAGCAGTGAAAAGCCGGTCTTTACGCGGTTGATGCGTTGGGTTGTGCTGCCAACCAGGCGCGAACCGCGGTGGCCTCTCGCCGCATCCAGTCTGCAACAGGCGCGTGGAGCCCGGGATGGGTCAGCCGGTGCGCAGAAACGGTGACGGTGGGGCGAAAGCCTCGTCGCGCTTTGTGCTCGCCGCCGTGCCCGGGTTCGAAGCTGCGGATTCCACGCTCGATGCACGCCTGCACCGCGCGATAATAACAGAGCTCAAAGTGTAGGAAACGCCGTTCTTCGGCACATGCCCATACCCGCCCGTACCAGTCGTTGGGTCCTCGGACATTCCAGGTCGCTGCGACCAACGTGGGTCCATCCCAAGCGCCGATCACTTGCATTCGTTCGGGCCATGACTCTCCGAGGCGTTGGAAGGTTTCGGGGCTGATCCAGGCGTTTCCCCAGCCTCCGAAACGCTGTACCGATCGCGCCCACATCTGCCCGATCGCCAGGAGGAGTTCCGGCGTGGGTGCGTCGTCCACCGTGATGGAAAGCCCCTCCGCGGCTCGCCGGCGCTCCCGACGGATTTCGCACCGATCCTTGCTCGTAAAGCTGTCTCTGAGCCACGCGTCGAAGTCCTTCCAACCCTCATTGTGCCAGTGGTACTGGTACTGGACGCGTTCGACGAATCCGTCGTTTGACAGTTCGGTCGGCGTTGTTTTCAAGGGGAAAAGCACATGGACGCCGGCGCAATCCTGCGCGGCCTGGCTGAGCCCGTCGAGCAGCGCAGCGCGTGTATCGGCAGCGCCGAGCAGGCGAGGTCCGCTGACGGGCGTAAATGGCACCGCTACGACCAACTTGGGGTACCAACGGTAGCCAGCGCGTTCGGCCGCTTCCGCAAGGGCGAAATCGTACACGAATTCACCCATCGAGCTGTTGCGCTTCCACGCCGGCGCAGCAGCGATGACCTGTCCCGCATCGTCTTCTACGATCACCGGCCTTGCCGCCCAATCCGCGCGCTCAGCGTCTCCCCCAGCCTCAAGCGCACTCAAGAACGCGTGTTCGACGAAGGGGTTCCCTTGGGCGAGGGCATTCCACGCGGAGGCCGGCACCTCCGCGTACGACGACAAGACGCGGACGCGCATGTTCCGCTCTAGCCCTCGAACAAGCTGTCAGCTGTCAGCCGTTAGCGGTTAGCTCGAACGAACCGTCCCAATGGACTGCGCGACTGGACGTGGTGTGCGCTTTCAGGTGAAGCGCTCGACTACGCTGCCGCGGCGAATTGTCTAGGTGCCAG
>CAMASI010000050.1 GCA_945861065.1 Klebsiella pneumoniae
CCCCACCCTCGGTCGGAGTGCGTCAAGCACGCCTTCCCTCGGGTTGCACCCCGTTCCTCGTCCGGCGGCGGCCTCACCTCCCTCGCGACGGTGCTCACCGCTCTCTGCCGAAACGAGCAAGCTCGTCTCGGCGGAACCGCTATCTCCGACGGGCTGCTAGACCTCGAACAAGCTGTCAGCTGTCAGCCGTTAGCGGTTAGCTCGAACGAACCGTCCCAATGGACTGCGCGACTGGAGGTGGTGTGCGCTTTCAGGTGAAGCGCTCGACTACGCTGCCGCGGCGAATTGTCTAGGTGCCAGGCTAATAGCTAACGGCTAATCGCTAACGGCGGCGCTTGTTTAAGGGCTAGACTGACGCCGCGACTGTACTCACTGCACGATGGGCCAATGCATAGATACTTTCACTCGGATTGACACCGAGCGCCGTCGGAAACACCGACCCATCCACCACGAACAAGTTTTCCAGTTGATGATGACGAAGGTCGGGCCGTACCACGCTCGTCGCCGGATCGGGTCCCATCGCACATCCTCCCATCTGATGCGCGCTGAACACCGCGAGATCGAGTGGGCCAAATCCCCTCTCGAAGACCTGTCGAAGTCCTTTGACCCCTCGAACCGCCACCGGATCCGTATGCATCGTCAGCACTTGGGATGCGCCTGCCGTCAGGTTCGCCCGGATCAGCGTCTCCGTTCCCGCCTGCATCGCTTCCATCAGTGCGGGGCGAAATGGGTAGTCCAAGCGGGCTCGACCGTCAGGGCGCAAGGTGACCGTGCCACCGGAATCCCCCTTCATGAGCCCGTCTACAGCCAGTGAAATGTGCGTGGTATAATGGCCGAGTCTGGACATGAAATCCGCGCTCCTGGCCCCGGCCTGGCGGGCCGCGAGCGCTCCCAACATCGGGTGCAGCGGCGCGGCCTCTACAAAATACCCGATTCGATCCGGCCCCCGGTCCACGTTGTGGTGGCTCGCGATCGACTGCGGAGCCCCGGCCCAAGCCCGAACGGGGTCTTCGTAGTCCCCTGCCACCGCCACAACCGGATGCAAAAAGGTTCGCTCTCCTACGGGCCCCGCCGTCAAGCCCGACGCTAACAACAAAGCCGGACTATTGATCGCACCCCCGCAAACCGCAATGGTTTTCGCCCGAACCACCAGATTATGCGCCAACGGACGGTCCCGCCCGCGCTCCATGACCACGCCGACCACAGACGTCGCCCGCTTCCCTTCGACGACGATACGCTCCACCTTCAGGTCGGCGTAAATGACGGTACCCGCGCCCATCGCATCTGGCAAATACGTCAGGTGCATCGCCTGTTTGGCGTCGTAAGGGCAGCCAAGGCCACAAAAGCCACTGTTCGCACATCCCCGTACGTTGCGACGCAACACCGCGGATTCCTGCGACATTCGGCGCAGTCCTTTCTCCAACAGCCCATTGTTCGAATTGATAAGTTCTTCAGACCACGGCGCAATTCCGAGGCGCTGTTCCACTGCCTCGAAATGCGGCGCCAAGGAAACTTCGTCCCACCCTTCAATCCCATGCACACGCTGCCAATGATCCAAAATCCGCTTCGGCGTCCGAAAACAGGTGGTCCAGTTCACCGTGGTGCCGCCACCCACATTCCTGCCCTGCAGAATGGTGATGGCCTGGTCCGCCGTGGCGCGTCCCCCCCGCTCCTGGTACAACATCGGCATCGATACGCGCTCGAGCCCTTCCGCCCAATCCGCACGCGTAAATGCCCCACCCTCTTCGAGGACACATACGCGCAATCCGAGTTGTGCCAATCCGGCACTGAGCACGGCCCCGCCGGCCCCGCTGCCGATAATGCACACGTCCACATCGATCGAACGATCCGCGTTGAACTCCGCGCCAGCGATAATTCCGCCACTCATGCCGGGTACCCGACAAACTCAAAGGTCGTGGGGTCCGACCAATATGGCGCGAGCACAAGCCCGAGCAGCGCCTTCATGGCTGTCCGCAAAACCGTGTGTCTGCTGGTTTGCCAGGCCGAAACCACCCGACGCCGTTCTGCCAAAGACAACCTGGAAAAGGGACCCACACGGCAATCCACAAATACCCCAGTCAGCGCATTCTCCAGCAGGGCCAATGCTGTACGAACCTCGGCCACAGAAGCCGGGTGCAACGTGTCCAGGTAGGCGTCCACCTTTTCCGCAACGCCCACATCCTCCGCCGTTGGACGACGTTCCCCAGCGATGTCGATGACCGCCTCCGCGAGCGCAACGACCACCGCGAACTCGCCGTCGTCAAGCACCCGGAGGCTGTCTGGCGCACGGCTGCCCGCGCCCGGCCAACAACCAAGTGCCACGCCGCCCACCCCGATCAGAACGGTACTGCCAAGGCCGACTTTTAGGAGCTTCCGGCGATTCAACTGAGCCACGCCACAATTCTGTCATAGGTCGACCCGTAGGGCTGGTTGAAAAGCCACGAAAAGTTGAGGCGCGGTTGCGTGAAAATGGACTTCCGATGTGAGAAAGCCAGGAATCCGGTCTCGCCGTGGTAAGCGCCCATGCCAGACGCCCCAAGCCCGCCAAACGGCAGGTCCTCCACGGCGAAATGAAGCAGCGTGTCGTTGACCGTGACCCCCCCTGCTGCCGTCCGGGACATCCATTCGTTCACCCGAGTCGAATCGCGATCGAACAAATACATCGCGAGAGGTCGCGGCCGTTCATTGACCCACTGGATAGCGTGGTCCAGGCCACGCACAGCCACGACGGGCAAAATAGGTCCGAATATTTCGTCCTGCAATACCGACATTGTGTCCGTCGCGCCGATCACGACACTCGGTGCCATCTTGCGCGTGCGAGACGGGTCGAATCGTTCGCCCGCTGGATTGATTTCCAATACCCGAGCACCCTGGGTTTTCGCATCCTCCAACATTGCGCCTAACCTGGCCCGATGCCGGTCGTTCACGATACTCGTCCAGTCCGGATTCGCGACCAAGGTCGGCAACATCCTCGCAACAGCGCCCCGGTACGCTTCCACGAAAGCGTCCAGCCGGTCCTCCGGAACCAGGACCGTGTCAGGCGCAACACAAGTCTGGCCCGCATTCAATATTTTTCCGAAGGCGACACGCTCCGCAGCATGTTCCAATGGGTAATCGTCGGAAACCCAAACTGGAGATTTTCCGCCCAGTTCTAAGGTTACCGGCACCAAATGATTCGCTGCCGCTGAAAGCACCTTTCGACCCACACTCGTGGATCCCGTGTACAACAAGTGATCAAATGGGAGTTCGCAAAAAGCGGCGCCGACGTCGGGCCCGCCCAATACCACGGCGACTTTCTCTTCGGGAAAGATTTCCGCAAGTAGGTCCTTGAGCAACGTACTCGTCGCCGGCGTGATCTCCGACGGCTTAATCATCGCCCGGTTGCCCGCAGCCAAGGCCGCAATCAACGGACAAAGCGCGAGGTTGACCGGATAATTCCAAGGCGACAAAATCCCGACCACGCCCTTCGGTTGACGCTCAATCCGGCATCGCGCAGGCAGAAGGTGCATCGGTACGGACACGCGTTCCGCCCTCATCCATTTTCGCAAATTCGCCTTCGCGTGGTGAATCGCTTGTACGACCACCATCACCTCCGCGCCCTGCGTTTCCCGTCGCGACCGCCCGCCGAAATCCACCGCGATCGCATCGGCAATCGCTTCACGTCGACCCTGCACCAACCGCAACAGCCGATCGAGGTCCGCCGCCCGTTCTTCCCGCGGCGGGAAGGGGCGCAACTCCGCGGCTGCTCGCTGAAGCGCCAGCAAACGCTTTGGCTGGGCATCGGGTCCAACGTCAAAAGGATGAAGCACTGCCCCCATCTGATCTCCAGGCGCCGTTCCTAGCCTATGCGCGCCCGCTTGCGCCCAGAATCTCGCGTGCAAGCCTCCGAAGTGGGCTCGCCGTTGCGCCAAGCAGCCCCTCGACCTCCCGCGTGACCCGGCCATCGGGCCGCAACGCCAGGGCCCGAAGCAAGATTCCAGTTTCATCGGAATTCAGTTGTTGCGGCGCCCAGAATCGCCACCAGGAGCGGCTTGACTGGGCCAAACGCTCCAAGAAAGGCTGCGGTGACCATCCCGGGTTTCGCATCAGAAGCCGGTGCAGGTCGACCTCTGCCCGCATCCAATCTGGCCGACCCAAAAATTCCCGAACGAGGTCGTCCGCCGTCATCGGGGGCTCGCCCTCCAAAAAGCGAACCTCGTTCCACGCCGGGTGACGCCGCGGTTCGCGCGTAAGCTGGCTCGCAATCGCGGGGTGAACCACCTCTTTCGCAAAATCGGCGATGTCCACCTTGTTTCTGATGAGCGCAAGCAGTCCACGGAGGTGGCCGGCAACCTCGCGGTGACCCAACCGCTGACCGGACTCGTAGGCCACCATCCGCTCGATCAGCCGCCGAACGTCCTGCGTAAGGCCAACTGGCTCCCCTCGGAGCGTCAAGTCTGCCAGCGCGACGTCCAACATCTTCTTGTGGTGAAATGGGTGCAACGAAAGTTGCAAGGGTTGCCCCGTCAGCAACTCGAACAGCACGTGACCGAGCGAGTAGACGTCAGAGGTCGGCAAGTCAGATCCGCCGTCGAGTCGTTCGGGCGCCGTGTACCCCCGCGCACCGAGAACCATCGACAGCGTCTCGGACTCGCGGCCCGCAAATCGTCCTGTCGCCGTACCGAAGTCCACCAGTTTGAAGACGCCCGCCGCCGACAGGAGGATGTTCGACGGCTTGATGTCGCGGTGAATCACAGACATCTGCTCGCCCGTAGACGCGTCGAGCCAAACATGTGCGCAGTGCAGCGCATCCGAGACATCGCGCACCGCCGTCATCGCGACGGCAGGCGGAAGCCCACCCACCACGCGGGAAAGCACCTGTTCGAGGTTCAACCCGTCGATCCACTCCATCAGTAGGACCGGGCGATCATGGATCTCGACCAACTCCCGTACGCGCACGATGTTGGGGTGGTCCAACCTCGCTAGCAACGACGCTTCATCGCGCGTCCGCGCAACCACCCTCGGGTTGTCGATATGCTCAACTTTGAGCACTTTGGCGGCAACCGTCTGCCCCGCCAAAGCATCGCGAACGCGGCACACGGACCCGAAGGTGCCCGACGCCACGATCTGCTCGACGACGAATCTTTGCCCAGTTGCCATGGCCCCGCGCTCTAACGAACGGGTACCCTGACGCCTTCGTTACCATCCCCAATTCTGTGTCAACCACCGGTCGCTGGTACCTCCGGGCGATATCGGCGCCGTCCCGCTGAGGCACCCACGTCCCTATTTGTCCTCCTTGCGCTCGCTGCGGGGCACGTCGTCAAAGGTGCGACCGGCTTCGGCTCGGCCTTGATCGCGGTTCCCCTCGTCACGGCAATGTCAGACCCCGCACATGCGATTGTGTGGGCCGCGATTGCGGATCTGGTGGCCGGCGTCACCCTGATTCCGTCAGCGTGGAAAGATGCGCCGATTCGGGCGCTACCTGGGGTCGTCCTAGGGTTGGTGATCGGGCAGGCCTGCGGCGTCGAACTGTTGGCGCGCCTGCCACGAGCGCTAGTCACTCGGCTGATCGCCGCTGTGGTCTTCGCCATGGCGATCCACTTGCTCCGTCAGCCACCTGCGGAGAAAGTCGGAGGGTCGTCCGCCCTGGGCGGAGGCCTCGCCGGCACCCTCGGCGGGTTGATGGGCGGCCTTGTCGGCATGCCCGGACCTCCGATTATTGCGTGGGCCACGCGTCGGTTCGATCCGGTGCAGGCCCGCGCGGCGCTCATCGTCGTATTTGCCGTAGGCTCACTCACCCAGATGGTAGCGCTTTCGGGTCGAGGTCTGGTCACACTAGATTGGTCGATGTTGGCCATCGTGCCTACGACCTTGGTCGCCAATCGCGTCGGCTTGGCGCTGTCTGCGAGACTCGACCCCGTGACCTTCAAGCGCCTTGTCGTGTCGATCCTGCTCGGCAGTGCTCTTACGCTGGCAGTGAGGGGCTGACGTGCGCGATCCCCACAAGCCGGACCCGACCCGACCCGACCCGCTCCCGGTCCCGCTCCCGACCCCGCTCCCGCTCCCGACCCCGCTCCCGGCGTCGCCCCTGGGAGCGTCAGCGATCATTCTGGAGCTTCTTCGCCAAGGCTACGAGCATCTCAACCTTGTCGAGGACGCAACGCATCGGTCCGGTAAGGAGCAGCTCGATCGCGTCGTGGCGACGCCGGTGGCGAGTACAAGGAAGTCCAAGGCGACGGCGTACACATCGAGCTTCTCATGGTCGAACGGCATCGCTGCCTCGGGTCGGGAGGGGGATCGGGATCGGGATCGGGATCGGGATCGGGTGCGGGCAGGAGTATCGCGGAGCGGCTTTCGATCATCGCGCCCCGGACCCAGCCGACCGACAACATTGACGCGCATTCCACCGATCGTCGGTGCTTGCCCGGTGTATATCGGTCGCAGAGGCGGCCAATGCTCCTTTGCGTGTTTCTCGCGGCGTGCGTGACCGGGTCCTCCGATGTGGCGGGCAGCACGGATGGCACTGGAGGCGGAGGCACCACGGGCGCTGACCCGTTGGTTCAGGGGGCCGCCGTGACGGACCTGACCCTCACGCAGATCACGCTGTATCAGGGGGTGGCCATCGATTTGATGTTGGATGGCGCAGCAGTCGATTTGCCTCAAGCGAGCATCGTCGCCGGCCGACAGGCCCTGGTTCGCGCCTTCTTTGACGCAACCGATTTCCAGGCGCGGCCCGTGCAAGCACTCTTGGAGGTCACGTCAGGCGCAAACGTTTCCGTGTACGAACACGTACTGGAACCTGTGGGCGTCTCCATTCCCGGCCAACTCGAAAGCACATTTCATTTCGACGTAGCCGGCGCTGACGTCGACCCGGGAACCAGTTTTCGTTTGTCACTGCATGAGATGACCGGACAGCTCGGTGACATCGGCGAAGGCATCGTGTGGGACACGGCACTCGACGGGGCGGCGGAAGTCGAAGTCGGCGGCCTCATGGACGTGGTGCTAATTCCCGTGGAGTACAACTTCGACGGCTCGGGAAGGCTGCCAGATACGTCGACAGAACAGCTGACGATGTATGAAGACCTGCTGACCGGCATGTACGCCGCTGAAAAGGTCACCGTTTCGGTCGGCGACGTGTTGCCCTGGGACAAACGGATCGACGGCAGCGGCGATGGTTGGTCGGACGTGCTCAATGAAGTCGCCGACTTTCGCGCCAGCGCCGACGTGCCCGAGAGCACCTACTTCTACGCGGTCTTCGAGCCCGAACCCACACTTTCCGAGTTTTGCGGCGGCAGTTGTGTCCTGGGCCTTTCCAACGTGGCATTCAGCGCGAACGATACGTGGGCGCGATCGAGTATCGGCATCGGCTACGGGGGGGTTTCGTCGACGGAAACCATGGTTCACGAAGTCGGCCACGCCCATGGCCGCGACCACGCGCCTTGCGGCTTGTACGGCCAAGGGTCTGACCCCGGATGGCCCTACGACGACGCGGGCTTAGGCGTCTGGGGCTACGACATCGTCACTGGCGCGCTCTATTCACCCACAAAAACGGTCGACATGATGTCGTACTGTTCGCCCATCTGGGTGTCGGACTACACGTACCAGGCGCTGTTCAAACGCATCCAAGAGTTGGGAGAAAACCCCAAACAAGTGGGGCCACCGCTCGCACTTCAACGGGCAACGGTCGATGCCGAGGGAACCGTCACCCTCCGGTCCACGTTTACCCAGCGAGGCGAGTCGGGCGGCCGTCCGGTGCAGGTCGCCGCTGAGGACGTGACAGGCGCAGTACACCTCATCGAGGCGCGCTTGTTGCCGTACAGCCATCTCGAGGGCGGCACGCTCGTATTGCCCACCCAGCCACAAGCCTGGCGCCGGATCACACTCCTCACCGAATGAGGCGGGCAAGTGCCCGTAGCGGTCGCGTGGTCGCATCCATGTGGGCCTGCTGCCAGACGCCATCTTGGCGGGACAGGACCTCCAAGCGCCCCTGAGGTCGGCCGTTGGCCTCCAACAGCCAGGGCTTGCCGTCCCTGTCGCACACGACGTCGATTCCCAACTCGACAACCGCGTCGCCGCCCGCATGTTGGGCAAGCGCTTCCGCGGCACGAATGCCCAGGGCCGTCATCGGCCCAACGTCCGGACACATTTCCGTCGCCAAACAAACCTCGGCGCCGCGGGCAGCGTTCACGACAGGATCTGTGAGCGAACGACGCACAATCGGGACCGGCGCCACCCAGCCCTGGACCTCGCGCTGGACCAGGAGACGGAAACAAGCACCGGCCCAGGGTTCCAGCGGCCCAACTGCACGCTGCAAAAACGTCGGTTCCGTCGTGCCAAGCACCGCGCCTTCCGCGAAGGCCGGGGTGGCGTCTCCGCGTTGAACGCGACGGATGCCGTGTCCAAATGCGCCGAATCTCGGCTTGAGAAAAGCAACCTCCCACAAGCTGACCGCGTCCGCGAACCGGTCCGGCGCCACCTCGATTTCCGGCACGGGAAGGCCAGCGCCCTCCCAAACACGCTGCGTGGCGACTTTGTCTGCGCACAGCGTGACGGACGCCGGGTCGTTGACCACGACCGTGTCCCCCAGCGCCACCTTCAGGGCCTCGTAGGCCGCAGCTCTGGATCTGGCCGGATATCGATCTAGGACCCCCGACACAGTCCCAGGGCCCCACGAAACCCATGCACCCGGCTGCGCGCGGTGGCCAACAATGCGTCCGTTCACCACGCTGGAAATCAACACGACGTCGATTCCCTCGCGACTAAGTTGAAGCGCGGCCCGGCCGAGCGGCCAATCCTCGGGTGCGCCAGCGTGCTTGCCCACGGGTGGAACGAGTACACCGAGCCGCATGTGGCCGTGCTATCCGGCTCAGCCACCGATGAACTTCGTCGAGCCCAGCTTCGCGCCCTTCTTTTTGGTCACCCTGAGTGTGTACTGGGCGTTGCGAGATCGCCGTCGACAGAACCTTTGGTTGGTCGGTGCAAGCGCGGTCTTCTACGGCGCTGCGCATTGGTGGTTCGTCGCGCTGCTCGCCGGGGCCTCGATGGTCGATTTCGCCGTAGCTCAGGCGATGACCCGGTACCCCGGCAACAAGCGGCTCCTTCTCGTCCTCTCGCTGTGCAGCAACTTGGGCCTGTTGGGCACGTTCAAATACGCGGACTTCTTTCTTGAGAACGTGACCGCAGGTTTCGCCGCTTGGGGGCTTCCGTTCGAGTCCCGATCCCTCGGCTGGATTCTCCCCATCGGCATCTCGTTCTACACATTTCAAACGATTGGCTACGTCGTGGACGTGTACCGAGGCGAAATCAAGGCCCGAACCAACGTCGTGGACTATCTGCTCTTCGTCTCGTTCTTTCCCCAGTTGGTCGCTGGGCCCATCGGGCGGGCGAGCAAACTCCTACCGATGGTCGAAAACCCGCGGACCTTCGCGTGGTCGGCCCTGCGATCTGGCGTCACCCTCGCGTGTTGGGGCGGCTTCAAGAAGGTCGTCATTGCCGACTCCATCGCCCCTTATGTAGACAAAACGTATATGCTGGTGGAACCCGCAGGCCCCCTCTTATGGGTCGCGACCGCCGGCTTCATGCTGCAGATTTTCGCCGATTTCTCGGGGTATACGGATATCGCCAGGGGCGTCGCTCGTTGTTTTGGCTTCGAACTCGCGGAGAATTTTCGCGAGCCGTTCCTAGCTGCCACGACGCCGGAATTCTGGCAACGCTGGCATATGTCCCTGTCCACCTGGATTCGCGACTACCTGCTCGGACCCTTGGTCGGCAACGGCGCCGTTTCACGGTGGCGTTTTGCGGCGGCCACCCTGACCGCCTTCGTCGTCATTGGCTTCTGGCATGGGCCGCGGTGGAACTTCATCCTGTTCGGCGCGTGGCAGGGGGTTTGGGTCGTCGCGTATGGCCTGCTCACGCGCCGAATTCCGCCCGTGCTCGCAAATCTCCCGGGTGCCAGAGCCCTCGCCGTGTCGTTTCACCTCGGATTTGTCAGCCTCATCGGCACGATGTTGTTTCGGGAGGTGACGGTGGCTCGAATCCTAGGCAACCTCTCGCGGTCGCCGTTCTCCGCGACTGGCGCAGAATGGGTGGCGACGGAGGTCCTAGGCGCCGTGGTGGTGGCTGGAACCACGCCGCTGCTCCTGGGTTGGGCGGTCAAAGTTTACGTCCGGCCGCGGTTCGCCGACGCCACCTGGTGGCCTATTGAGACCACCGGATGGGCGCTGGCGATCGTTGCCATGTTCGTATTCTTCCGAGTGACAGCTCAGGATTTTGTCTACTTTCAATTTTAGGAACCTGCAATTCTAGATGGTTCCGGTCGTGCTCAGATAGTAGAAATCTGACGCGCCGCCGGGGCCCGCGGTAACGACCTTGTGGCGTAAGATATCGCCGGCGTTGTGTGCAATTCCATAGAGACCGCTAGATACGGTGGAAAGCCCACTAGCCCTTGCCCACCATTCGTGGACACGGTTCGTTCCGGAACCTGCGTGACGCCAAAGGTAAATATCCTTCCAGCTCGTTCCAGCTCCCCCGCCCACGCCAATCCGGAAAAACTGACCCGTACCGGGAACCGACGGCGGCGCGTTGTTCGCCGAACCCGAGAACAGCATGTAGTCGTGGCGCTCCCACGGCCCTCCCGCAGCGTACGTGGGGCGCCGGCTCCTGGGCGTGCTCGTCGCCTCGAAGTCGGTGGGAAAGGCGTTCGGCGTCGCGCCGTTCCAGTCCCAATAGTCGCCCGACTGGGCATAGTCGTTGGGATCGACGTCAACCGACCGGATGAGTACGAGTTTTCCCGGAATCTGCCCCGTCCCCATGAGGCCGTAATATCCCTCGATTTCCGCGTTGTATTGCCGAGCTTCCGCGCCGAACGAGACGCGCGTGTGCGGAACGAGGGACGGAAGCAGGTGATGCGCCCCCGGATGCCGAGGTCCAGAATACCAGACCGATCCGGGGTCCCTGCCCGAGTCGAGAATAGCGCCGAGGCGGCGCACAAATCCCCTGGGGTCGATCACGTCAGGCGCTGTGTCGAGTGCGTGCGCGAAGGCCAAGGAGAAATGACTCCGCAAGGTGTCCCCCCGTCCAACGCCAGAGTCTGAGTGCCCAAAGATGACGACGTCATTCGCGCGAAGCAACGGCGCCTCCGCCAGGCCCTTCGGGGCCATCGGCGTGATCGTGCGCGACCCATCACCGCCAAAGGAGGTGTTGAACACCGCATGCACCGGACGGTTCGGCAGCACCTGATCCAACAGCGCCGCAACGCGGGACAGCAGCACCACGCCGGCACCCGACGGTTTCCCATCGACACCGCACAGGCCTCGTTCGCCAGAGGGACTGGTATACCCGGGTCCCGTGAACATCAGGCACGCGGCGACTTCGCCCGGCGCGTGACGGGCCAAGGCTTTCGCCCAGTCGCGAATCGATCGCATCAATTCCACGGCGGTACCGTTGTTCGCCACTTGAAGCCCGGGCGCGGACCCCAGTTGCCGAACGAGCCCTTGATGGTCGTCTCGAGCGCCGAGCACTGCGTCGCGGGACAGGCTGCGGTTCGAGTCCAACCGCGTCGTGCCCAAACTCAGCACCGACACACGGGTGGGCGCTCGTGCGGCAGCTGCCACAGCAGGGGCGCCTTCGGAAACGCGTTCAGTCCAGCTCACTTTTGTCATGGGGGGCTCCGTTGGTCGCTGCAAGGTCGCACGCACGCGCCACTTACGCAACGTGAATCGAGAAAAACCCCACGCTTATCGGTGTAGGGTCACAGGTCCAGGGTCCGAACGAGCCGAAAGCCCCCGTGGGACATTCTCTGGTCTGGGAGCCCTACGACCCGCGCCGCGGACCGACAAAACGTGCCGGCATGGATCCACGATCCGCCTCGCATCAGCCGAAAGCGCTGGTCCACATGTTCGTGCACATCGACCCTATGGCTATTGCGCCACGTGTGGCCCTTTCGATAGGCGTTGGCGCACCAATCCCGGACGTTGCCCGTCAGCCCACGCACCCCGTACGGACTCTGGTCCTTTGGCCAGTCCGTCACGACCGCGCGACGCGGGGCCACCCCGGTCGCGCCGGGCACGTTGGTCCAGGTGGGCTCGAAGTGATCCCCCCAGGGATACAATCGCCCGTCCACGCCGCGTGCTGCTTTCTCCCATTCCAACTCATGCGGAAGGCGCCACGCTTCGCCCGTACGAGCCGCGTACCATTCTGCATAGGCCGATGCGTCATACCAATCCACAAAGACCACAGGTTCGTTCGGAAGCAGCGGACCCTCAGTCGTCGAGCCCAGCACGTGTTGCGTACCGTCCCAAACGAACGCATGCGCTAGCGCAGATTGGCCCGCCATTCGCGGTGTCCGACGTGTTGCTTCCTCGGAATTGCCCGTCCGCCGAAGGTCGTCCAGATACGCCGCGTATGCGAGGTTGGTGACGGGGTAACGCCGCATCACAAATCCCTCGACCCATAGGTCGATTCGAGGCAGGCCGTCCAACGCATCGGCGTCGCCGCCCGCTTGAAAAAACCCTGCCGGCACGAGGCAATCGTCCGGTCCGATTTCCGACCGCAACGGGAGAACGACTGGCCGATCGGCCGACTCCCACGGTGCCCGCCGCTCCCAGCGCTCGCCGGCCAGCAGCACGATCGGCATCCGCACGGTCGCTCGACCCTCAAGGGCAAATTCCAACAGGTGGCTTCCCGCCGGCAGCAGCGCATTGGCGATTGGGGCAACACCGAGGTCAGCGATCAGCTCCGGTCGAAGGTACCGATTCATCGCCCGCCAAGTGTACACGCGGGTGGCTGCCTGGCCCGGCGCCGTGTCGAGCCGCAACCAGGAATCCCCTCGCAACCACGCGGCATGTCGGCCTCGATCGTGATGGGAAAGCAACACCCGCGCGCGCGCAGCGCCTCGTCCGTCGTGAGCGGCCTCAGCCTCCTCCGCGGCCCGTCTGTACAGGTCAGCGAGTGCCTGATGCGCCGGGTCATGCCGGTCCCAAGCAATGAGGGCAGCTCGCAGATTTTGTTCGGCAGACGCATCCAAGACATCCGCCTCGACCAACAACGATTCCGCCCGGTCCTGGAGCGCCCAGGCATCGTGTTTGTCGGCCTCCGGCGCACCCGGAAGAACACCATCAAGTTGCGCCTCCGCACCCTGCCGCAGTGCGCGCGACTCGTTGCGCAGACGTCGGGCCTCTTCCAACAACGGTCGCGCTTTCGCCGCGAGTTGAATTGCCTCAACTTGTTTCTGTTCGCCGTCGAACCAAGCCCTCAAGTCGTCCGCAAAGACCGCGCACGATTTGTATCGCTGACTCGGCTCCCATTTGAGCGCATGGGTGCAGATCGCTGCCAAGCCTTCAGGCGTCCCGCTCAACCGAGGCGCAACGTCGACTTCCGCGCCGGATCGCAGCCGACGGAGGATGGTATGCGGATCCCCATCGAGGGGCACACGGCCGAGTAGAATCTCGAAGAGGATGACGCCAAGACTGTAGACGTCGCACTGCTCGTCCGGCGGCAGCCCCCGAGCCTGCTCCGGCGCCATATATTGCGGTGTACCAATCGGTCGGCTCTGGTTTCCATGACCCGCTTTTCTTGAAGCCTCGGGCACAAAATCCGACCGAAGTACGGCAATGCCCCAATCCAATACCTGCACACTGTCAAATCGATCCAACATCAAATTCTTCGGCTTGAGGTCCCGATGGACGACGCCATTTCTGTGTGCCCAGCCGACGGTACGCGCCACCATTTCGAGGCGCGCCACGAGCTGGCGCAGCGTCCATTTACTGTGGCCCGAGTGGTAGACGAACAACGCCCGGGACAGCGTTACGCCATCGACCAAACGCATCGTGTACCACATACGTCCGTCCGGCAACATGCCTGTACCAAATACTGGAACGACCGACGGATGATCGAGTGTCGCCGTAATGTCGACCTCGCGCCGAAACTGCCACAATTCGCTTTCGGTCCGCCTCCGTCCCTCCATGACCTTGAGCGCTCGATGTACGTTGAGCGTTTCATCCCGCACCTCGTACACGACGCCCATGCCACCTTCGTCGATCTTGCGAACGAAGGCGTAGCCTTCGGGCATCTCCGGCACGTCTCCGGCGCTCACGACCTCGGCGTGGGACTCGGCACTGACCCAGGTCGGGTCTCCAGGCGCAGAGGTTCGGCGCATGTCAGCCCACTCCTAGGTAGTGTCGCCGTACCTCATCGGAGGCGGCCAGGTCGGACGCCCGGCCTGAAAGCGCAACGCGGCCCACCTCAATCACGGTGGCTCGGTGCGCAATCCGAAGCGCCTGCGCCGCATTTTGCTCCACGAGCAACAATGTTGTACCCGCGGCATTGATCTCTCGAAGGATCTTGAAAATAGTCGCTGTGACCTGTGGGGCGAGCCCGAGGCTGGGCTCATCTAGCAGGAGAAGCTTGGGCCTGGCGAGGGTGGCACGCGCGATGGCGAGCATTTGTTGTTCCCCGCCAGACAACGTGCCGGCGATCTGGGTCAACCGCTCTCTCAGGCGGGGAAACAACGTGAATACCCGCTCACGGTCTGCTTGGATGCCCTGAGAATCCCGACGACCCCAGGCCCCAAGCCGCAGATTCTCATCCACAGTCAGCGGGCTAAAAACGCCACGGCCCTCCGGCGCGTGTGAGACGCCAAGCGCCACGATTTGATGAGGTTGCAGCCCTACAAGAGATTGGCCGGCAAATCGTATCGTTCCACTGGAGGGTGGAACCAGTCCGGAAATGGCTCGGAGCGTCGTCGATTTCCCTGCCCCATTCGAGCCGATCAGGGTGACGATTTCGCCCTCATCGACGTCCAAGTCGATGCCGTGCAGCGCGTGGATCGCGCCGTAATGCACATTCAGGCCACGGATTTCAAGAAGCGCCATCACTCCTCCGTTGGACGGCCTAAGTAGGCCTCGACCACCACGGGGTCGTGTTGCACCTGGCCGGGACTTCCATGTGCGATGATCACGCCGTGATCAACGACCGTAATGGGGTCGCACAAGTCCATGACCAAGCCCATGTCATGCTCGATGAGCAAAACAGCAAGGTCAAACCGATCGCGCACCGACCGAATCAGCGCGCGTAGCGCCAACTTCTCCTGCGGGTTCATTCCGGCCGCAGGCTCGTCGAGCAACAGCACCGACGGTCGAAGCGCCAACGCTCGCGCGATCTCCAACCGGCGTTGATCGCCGTACGGCAAGCTTCTCGCCACATCGTTGGCTCGGTCCGCTAGCCCCAAGAGGTCCAGCAACTCCGTGGCGCGTTTCCGCAACGCAGCGTCATCCCGGTGCCAACTCGGCAAACGCGCGATGGCCGCCCAAAAGGACGCTTCGCTCGCCGCATGCATGGCGACCCGCACATTATCGATCACCGGGAGCTCGCCGAACAGCCGAATGTTCTGAAAGGTGCGCGCCAACCCTGCCCGCGCAATCTGGTACGGCGCCAATCCCACCAACGACCGCCCGCCAAGTCGGACAGTCCCACAGTCCGGTTGGTACACGCCCGTGAGCAAATTGAACAACGTGGTTTTCCCAGCGCCATTGGGTCCGATCAGTCCGGCCAGCGCATGGGGTTGAAGCGAAAGGCGAAAGTCTGCGACGGCTTTAAGGCCGCCGAAAGACTTGCTCACGCCCTCGACCTCCAACGCCGCGGCTGTCATTTCCCCCCCTTCTTACGGCGAAACGGCGGCAGATCCCATAGTTCAGCCACGCCAAACAATCCCTTGGGTCGCACGATCATCACCACGACCAGCAGCAGCGCGTACACGATCATTCGGTATTGGGAAAACTCTCGAAGCAACTCGGGAAGTACCGTCAAGCCAATTGCCGCAACCACCGACCCCGACAGTGAACCCATGCCGCCCAACACGACCATGATCACAACCTCGAAAGACTTCTGAAATCCGAGCTCGCGAGGGTTGAGCGTGGTGCCGATTTCGTGGGAAAACAACACGCCGGCCACGCCAGCAAAGAATGCTGCGAGCACGAAAGCGAGGACCTTCGACCGTGTGGTGTGGATGCCCATGGCGCCTGCGGCCACCTCGTCTTCCCGGACCGCAAGCATCGCCAACCCATGCGATGATCGTTTTAGGCGAGCCGCCACCACAACGACGACCCCACACCATGCCGCAGCCCAACCGAGGCTCGTGTAGAATGGCAAACCCGTAAAACCAAGCGCGCCGCCCACCTTCGGAAGGAGCTGCGGAATAGGGGTGGCGAGAATTTCGGCCCGATTGTAGGCGACATCTTCTGTTTGTGTGATGATGACCCGTACGATCTCGCCGAATCCCAGCGTTACCAACGCCAGGTAGTCCCCTCGAAGGCGCAACGACGGCAGCCCCACGACAAAACCCGCTACGGCGGCCGCAAGTCCACCGACCACTGTTGCGCCGAAGAACGTCAAAGCCCCAGCGACGCCTCCATGGGGCCCTGGACCGCCGAGAAAAAGAATGCCCCCGTAATAGGTGAGCCAACCGCCGACATAACCGCCCACGGCCATGAACCCGCCGTGCCCGATGCTGAACTGACCCGTGTACCCGTTCACGATGTTGAGCGACACAGCCAGCACGATCGCGATGCACACGTCAATCATCACCTTCGAATAGAACGGCCCCACGGCTGGGCTGACGAACGCGCCCAGCAACGCGGCGACCCCACACACCGCGAGCGGTGCGAGGAGGATGCGGCTCAAGGAAGTCACACCTTTTCCACGACGGCGTGGCCAAAGAGGCCGGACGGTTTCACCAACAATACGACGATTAGCAGGCCGAACACGTAGACGTCGCGGTAGGGCGGCGACCACGCCACGCCAAACTGTTCTACGAGCCCTATCAGCAACCCGCCCGCCATCGCACCACGAAGGTTTCCGACGCCACCGACAACCGCCGCGACAAATGCCTTCAGCCCAAGCAGGATCCACGTGGCATGGGCAGGTTGGTTGATCCCTGGGTACTTAGAGGCGTACAGAAATCCAGCCGCCGCCGCCAAGGCAGACCCCACGACAAACGTCGCGGAAATGACGCGGTCTACGGGAATTCCCATGAGCGAAGCGGTTCCCGTGTCATGAGCGACCGCTCTCATCGCCAAGCCCAATCGGGTGCGGTAGATCAGCCATTCCAACGCCCCCATCAACCCCAACGAGATGCCTACCACCAATGCATCGACAAGCCGGAAGTGCACGCCGATCACGGTGAACAACACCCGGTCGGGCAACAACGGCGGCATATTTGCGGGCTGCGTCCCCAACAACCACGGCAACTGGCCAGCGTTCTCGATGAGCAGGCTCACACCGATGGCGGCTATCAGTACGTTGATTCTCGGCGCCGACCGCAATGGACGGTAGGCGATCCGCTCGATCGCGAACCCGAGGAAGCCGCAGGCGGCCATGGAGGCCGCTAGAACCACAAAGGCCGCCCACCAGGGTGGGTCGCTCCCCGCCAACGTCCAGCCAAGCAGCAGCGCCACCGTGTAGCTAATCCACGCACCAAGCATGAACACGTCGCCATGGGCGAAGTTGATGAAGCGAAGAATTCCGTAGACCATCGTATAGCCGAGCGCAATGAGCGCATACAGGCTGCCAACGGCTACACCGTCTACAAGGGTCTGAAGAAGCCTAGTCACGCAGAGGTCAGCCCGATCATTGAGGGGGCGCGATTGTCGCGACCCAGGTCGGCTTGCCGCCTTTCATTTGGACCATGACTGCGGACTTCTTGGCATTGCGATCGGCGTCGATCGTGATCTTTCCAGTGACGCCTGCGAAATCCTTCGTTGCGGCAATCGCAGCCGCGAGATCGGTTCCAGAAAGCGACGGCGCACGCCCCATCGCGTCAACCAGCAACCGGGCCGCGTCGTATCCAAGGGCCGCCAGCCCGTCGGGAACGGCGCCCTTGTAGGCCGCGCCATAGGCCGCAACAAAGGCGCCCACCTCGGGTCGCGTCTCTTCCGCTGCATAGTGATTGGAATAGTAGGCGCCTTCGATGGAAGCGCCGCCGATTTCGGCCAGTTTCGCGGAGTCCCACCCGTCGCCACCCAGCAAGGGAGCGGTCAATCCGAGCTTCCGCGCCTGAACAGCAATGTTGCCGACGTCCGTGTAGTAGCCAGGAATATAGATCGCGTCCGGATTTGTTTCGCGAATCGCTGCGAGTTGGGCGTTGAAATCCTGGTCGCCCGCAGTGTACGCCTGTTCGGAGACAATCACCCCGCCGAAACCGACAAACGCTTTCGCAAAATCGTCCTTCAGTCCCTTGCTGTACGCGCTCTGCTGATCGAATAACGTTGCTACTTTCTTCGCCGACAGGTTTTCAGACGCGAACTTGGCGCCCACATAGCCTTGGAAGGCATCTATGAAACACACGCGGAAAATCATGTCCCCGACCGCCGTGACGCGGGCATTGGTCGACGACGGGGAGATCATCGGCACGCCGTATTGCTGAGCCACGGCCCCGCCGGCCAACGAAAGCGATGACGCTACTTCCCCCAACACAGCCACGGCGCCGTCGTCCGTGATCAGTCGGGTGACCGCGGTACCGGCCTCCTGCGTCTTTCCTTGGTCATCGTACACCTTGACTTCGATCTTTCGACCCAAGACGCCGCCGCTGGCATTGACCTCGTCGATGGCGAGCTGAATTCCATTGTGAGTCGACTGGCCAAACGTCGCCTCGGACCCACTGAGTGACCCATACTCACCAATGAGGATCGACTTGTGCTCCTCGACGACAGGGCCCGCCGGAACGGAAGCGTTCAAGGTAGGGCCGCATGACACGAGCCCCAAGGTCCAAAGGGCCAGTCCCGCGCCCAACGCGCCCCAACGATTTGCCATGCCGCTCCCCTGATGAAGTGGCGTCCGTTACCCGCGACTCCCCGCGTCGTCAACCGGACGTCGCCGGCCGTACAGATGCACGCCCAGCCACGCGACGACCAACAGGGCAACGAGACCCACAAACCACAGTAGGTCGTGCCGCAGAACCTCGGCCAAGGCGGACGGGTCTGTCAACAGGTCGGGCCGAGATCCGAGCGTCTTGGCGCCAAACCACGACAGAATTCCGCACCACAAGAAAGAGCCGACGAATGTAACGGCACAAAAAGGCAGAAACGGCGTCCGAACCAGTCCTGCGGGGAATCCAATCAGGTGCCGAACCACAGGCAGAAGTCTCGCAAAAAACACGCCCCACAGCGCGAAGTCCTTGAGCCAACGTTCGGCCAACTCAAGGTGATGCGGCGACACCAGGATCCACCGGCCATACCGCAGAAGGAAGGCCCGCCCTACCACGTAGCTGAATGCCCACGTGGAGGCCGAACCGAAGGTGCTCCCCGCCGCGCCGGCGAGGATCACACCGCCGAGACTCATATGCCCCTGCGCCGCCCAATAGGCAGCCGGGGGCATGATGACCTCGGAAGGAATGGGCACGATCGTGCTCTCAAGCGCCATCATCAAGAAGACGCCTGTATAGCCCCACTGTTCGACGTTCTCGAACCAGGCTGCGATCAGATCGTGCAACATCGATTCAGCCGTGGAATCGGCCGACGCGTGACGCCGAAACGACAGTGCCGAGCCCTGCCGCCTTCGCAACGGCGGCGCCCATCGACCCGCCGACGACGATGCACTCGGACTCAACGCCCTTCGTGTCGGTCACGCCCACGCGCCAAGCCCAGGTCCCGCCGCCATCGCTCTTCGCGGAGGGTGCAGCCGCTGGTGCCGCCGCCGCCTTGGCGGGAGCAGCGCTTGGGGCCGCAACGGCCGGCAGGGCCGCAACGACTTTCCGGGGCCGTCCAGGGCCGCGCTTGACAGCAGCGGCGGCAACAGGCGCAACGACCGCGGCTACGACTTTCCGCGGCCGTCCTGGGCCGCGCTTGACAGCTGCGGCCGCAACAGGCGCCACGACGGCGGCTACGACTTTCCGGGGCCGACCTGGACCGCGCTTGACGGCGGCGGCAGCGACAGGCGCTGCGGCAGCGGCAACGACTTTCCGGGGCCGACCTGGGCCGCGTTTGACGGCGGCGGCAGCGACGGGCGCTGCGGCAGCGGCAACGACCTTGCGGGGCCGACCTGGGCCACGCTTGACGGCGGCGGCAGCGACAGGCGCTGCGGCGGCGGCAACCACCTTGCGGGGACGCCCTGGGCCGCGCTTGACCGGGGCATCCGCCACCGGGGCCTTGGCCGGGGAGGCCTTTCCGCCGAGGAATGTATGGATGTCACCTGTAAGGGACGCCGTGGGACGACCCGGCTTTTTGTGAATGCCCAAGGAAAGGCGGTACTCACGAACGACAATCTTGCTCACACCGGCCGCGGTCGCAATTGCACCGTCAGGCATCGTGGAAAGATGGCCCTTGAGAGCCACGAGTTTCGCGGGCACTGCTGCGCCGGCCACAGCTGCGGCGGCTGCGGGACTGGACTTGGCCTTAGGGCCTTTCTTCGTTTGCATGGCTATCTCCAACTTGTTGCGTCGCCGGCACATGTACACGGCGTGTGGGCTGAGACCGGCGAACACTGCGACCTAAAGATCGAAGTGCGTCGCCATCAGGTGATTGAATATCTTGGGTGGCCACGAAGGGCACAACCGGTCCAGGGGGGTCGGGGTCGTCGTCCGACCCCTCCTCCGATTCATCGTCGCCATCGTTCACCTCGAAAGTGCTTTGGGCACTGTCGTCAACGACCTGACGGTTCGGGATCTTACTGATGCCCATCCGCTTCATCGCATTTGCGAGAATGCCAACGGGAACATTGAAACGGTTTGCGATGTCCTTGACGTTGTGACCTTCCGCAACGACCACGAGGATCTCCGCCCACTTTTCCTGCTTTTCCAGCGGCTCGGCGTTGGCCTGCCTGCGTCGTGCCATCCTCGCTCCAGCGCCGCCTGTGCTCACACGATTTTGGGTTTGTCGCAAGGAATTCCGAAGTTCAAATGAAAAAAGCTCGTTTGCACATCACAATCCGGCGGAAGAGATCGATGTTAGCAGCGTCTCTAGCCTGGGGTGTGGTTTGGTTCGTTGGGGAGTGTCGTTGATTCTGTGGACGGGCATGGTTCTGGGATGCGCAGGTGCAGACGCTACGGGGGCCAAATCCGGAAACGTGCTCATCGAAATCGAACTCCCTGAAGGCAAGCGTTCAGCGTGGGTTCACGCGCCTCCCGACTGGACTCCTGACCGAAGCTGGCCTGCCATTGTGATGTTTCACGGGGGCACGGGAAACACGGGCCTAACAGTCGCGGACCTGTGGAGAAGCCACTCAAAGGGGCCCTACGTCTTTGTGTTTCCAAATGGTCAACTTCAACGACCGAATGAACCGGGTTGGGGCAATTCTGACCCCGCTGAGGTGCAACGCGACATCACATTCATCCGGAAACTGATGGCAGAAACGACGCTCAAGTGGAATCTGGATCCGCAGCGTTTGTTCGCAGTTGGGCATTCCAATGGTGCCAACATGACTTTTACCCTGGCCTGCGAAGCGGCCGACCTGTTTCATGGATTCGCCCCGGTGAGCCAGCTCTTCCGCGAGTCGGTTGCAGATTCTTGTAGGCCGTCTACCGTACGCCCTTTCCTTCACAGCATTGGCGCTTCGGATCCAAAAGCGCGCTACCAAGGCCATTCCGGGGCATTGTCCGCCGAGGAAAGTGTGCAATTCTGGGTGAAACGGGCCGGGTGTACCAATCCGCCTGAGACCACGGCGCTAGACCAACCCGGTGACGACACACAAACCGAGTTTCGGTCATGGACAAACTGCGCAACGGGCGGGCCGGTACAGTCGTTCGTGGTTCGCGGCGGGGGCCACGCATGGCCGGGGTCCGGTCACGCAGAAAGCACAAACGACTTTTCCGGTACCGACGCGATCATCCGTTTTTTCGATGCCGTGTCGCGCGACCGATAGCGCAAGAACGCGACAACAGCTGCCAAAAACCCAGCCATTGACCCGACTACCGAAGCATCTGCGGTGTCACAAGCGCCGCCACCGTACCAGGTGGCCCAACGCCCGTCGGGGTCGAGGTAGTCGGGACGTCGATCGTCATCAACGTCCGCTCGACCTTCCTCCGCGTCATCCACGCCGTCGCCATCTGCGTCGACGTCCACCCACGCGTCTAAAAAGTCATTGTCCATATCCGTCGGGATCCCAAGCGTGTCTGTCAGCTCCACAAAGCTGACCAAGCCGTCGTCGTCGTCATCAGGGTCCACCCGGTTGTCCAGCCCATCCTGGTCCGTATCCGCGACCAATTCAGCTGCAGTGGGGATGCCGTCGCCGTCATCGTCCACATCTCGCCAATCCCCTACGCCATCGGAGTCGGAATCGGAGGCTCCTTCCAATTCGTCCGCAGCCGTATCCGCGTCTGAATCGAGGTCCAGCCGGTCCGGGGTTCCGTCCGCGTCGGTGTCTACATCCTGCTCCACCGAGTCCGGAACGCCATCGTCGTCGGAATCGGGATCACGGTAGTTTTCGACGCCATCCTCATCCGTGTCCGCGCGACCTTCTACCGCCGTGGGCACGCCATCTTCGTCGTCGTCTGGGTCCAGGGCGTCGTCCACCCCGTCTGCGTCTGAATCCAGTCCCCACTCTTCGATCGACGGGACCCCATCGTCGTCATCGTCCACATCGATTCTGTCGTCAAGTCCGTCGCTATCTGAGTCCCCAACGCCCTCGTCGCTGTCGAGTGCGCTGTCGTCGTCGGAATCCACATCAATAGCGTCGGCCAGCCCGTCGCCATCACTGTCCTCGGTGCCCTCAATCCAACTGCTGACGCCATCGTTGTCGTCATCTTCGTCGAGGAAGTCCGGAGTCGCGTCGTTATCGTTGTCGTCGTCCGTTGGGTCGCCGTTGCCGTTTCGGTCTTCAAGGAGCGTCAATGTCCCATCATTGTCGTCATCCGCGTCCAAATGTGCGGGCAACCCGTCGCCGTCCCAATCTGAAAGGCCTTCCGTCAGCGTCTTCACGCCGTCATTGTCGTCGTCATCATCCAGGTAGTTGGCGACAGCGTCCAAATCCGTGTCGTCGTTGCCGGGAGCGCCATCTCCATCCACATCCTCATCGACGGTGAAGATCCCGTCGCCATCGTCGTCGGGATCGACGGCATTGATCAGACCGTCCCCATCCGTATCGATGGAACCCTCGTCCACCGAAACCACGCCATCATCGTCGTCATCGGGATCCAGCCACGCGGGCACGCCGTCGCCGTCTTCATCCGCGTCGCCCTCAATGAGTGTCGGGATTCCGTCGCCATCGTCATCGGGGTCGAGCCAGTCCCCAATCTCATCCAAATCCGTGTCGCCTTCTTCGTCCGCGGTGGGAACCCCGTCACCATCGTCATCGTCGTCGAGTGAATCGGGAACGCCATCCTCGTCGTGGTCTCCGGACTCATCCACCGTGTCAATCCCATCCCCATCGTCATCCTGATCCAACCGATCGGGGACCAGGTCGCCATCCGTGTCACCCACCTCTTCGGCCGAAACAATGTTGTCGCCATCGTCGTCATCGTCGAGCCGATCGTCAATCCCGTCGCCATCGGTATCCCCGAACTCATCCGCAGTCGGCGTTCCATCGCCGTCATCATCCGCGTCCATGCCGTCGACGAGCCCATCGCCATCACTGTCGACGGGTCCGAGGGCATCGCCCGCCTCAACGCCGTCCGCCACGCCGTCGCCATCACTGTCACCACTGGCAAGCGACGTACCGACGACGCAGGACTCGCTGACATCTGGCAAGCCATCGCCATCCGAATCTTGACCTGCGTCGTACAGCGCCAGCGTGAGCGTGCTTCGAGCCACACGCTGGTAAGCCCAGGTATTCAGCAGGCTCTCATCGCCGCGCGACCCGACCACGAAGGCGCCCCAAGATCTCGCGTTCACGTCCGCGTCGGCGTCTACGCCGGGGTCGCCACTGGGCAATCCACCGGTGCCCGTGCGCACACGAGGCAAACTCAAATCTGGCATGTCCACGTCGGTGACGGCCGGCACCGTGTCGTCCCAGTACATTGGCAGGCCGTAGACGGAGCCATCGCCGGCGATTTCGAACATCCGAAGGCCTTCGTACGACGTCTCGACGTCCTGTGCCGCGACGTGAACCTCACCGACCGTCAGGAAGAGATCGCAGGTGAGATGCCCGGCTAGGACAGGCACGCCATCCTCCCTGCTGCCATCCCAATCCAATTCGACTGTGCCGACCGACCCCTCTTCCAACAGATGGAAATCGTCGGGATCGGTCGGATCGACGTTTCCGTCGCGCGACACGTCACAAACGACATGCGCCGTACCCGAAACATCGCCGTCAAGAACAAAGGTCCCGCCCGTGCCCACCACTGCGGCATCACAATCGATGGGAAATCCGGCATCGAAGTGGGCATCGACCAACGTCGGAGTGACCGGATCGATGAACGCCATTTCCGGAGGGCGTAGGTAAATCGGGTGCTCTGCGACAAATACCGCAGCCCCCACAGCGACGGAACGGGCGTGTGTGGACGCCGCGCCCACGCTGTTGGCCGCCAGCTGAAAGACCCGTCCTGCCCAGCCGTCGAAGCGCAACTCCGTCACAGCATCGCGACCCGGAAAGCCGCCATCCGCCAGGACATAAAGGGATTCAGAGAGGGCATCCGGTGCAAACAATGTCTCTGGTGCAAACCACCACCGGGTGGCCCACACGCGCCCCTGACCCGGCGCCGTACCATCGACCGAAATCGACCAGGAGGACAACGGATCGGGATCGCCATCTGCATCGGCGTCCGTGTCGGGCGGCTGTGCGACGATCGTGTAGGTGCCCGTGCCCACCAGCGCGGGAATCGTGCTCCCCGAAGGCCAACTCCCCAGAAGCACGTCCAGCGGATCGAGCAAATCGATAGAGACCGAGATGTCGTCTCCAGCGGCGTTCTCGACGAATCCCGTCCACGTGATCAACTCGCTGACGTCCAACACATCGACGTGGAGCAGCGTGTTGCTGTCGAGCCGAATCGCTGCGCCGGTGTCCGAAGACCCCTCGGCAAACGCCAGACGAACGCACAAGGAGAGCATGCCTGAGTGTAGCAGGTGACGCATCGACTTGTGCGCGGTGTCAGCAGGAGGGAGGCCGAGATGGCACTAGGTTGGCTCGTAATGTCGGCGGCATGGGCGACGGGTACACTGGAGCTCGCGGCCGATCGGCCTCTGCTCTTCTACGTCGATGGCCGCCTCGCCGCGGCAACAGGACTGAAGTCTGCGAGGGTCCACCACCTGGCCGCGGGCACCCATCGGATCCGCTTGGCGGCCGTCGGTGGCCGCACCGTCGCGGAGGCCGAAGTCGACGTTCCAGACGGGGTTGTCACACGCGTAGCGTGGGAGGAGGGTGTGTTCGAGCTCCGCCCCACCGTCGACGAGATGGACGCAGTGCTTTCGGTCGCAGAGCCCTCGGAACCCGCGGTTTTACCCGTGGCGAGAATCGATGCGACAGCCGCCGCCGCGGCAGCACTCAGCCCGGCCGTTACGCAGCCCGTGGAACTTCTGGTGCCCGAAGGCACAGACGTGGCGCTCCGTGTGAATGGGCAGCGACTGGTCGTGTCGGGTGTCGACGGGATGATCCGCGTCCGCTCTGACTCTGGGTCCGCCGTCGCGTTCGGACCAGAAGGCCCGCGGCTGATCGCGACGATTGCCGTGTCGAGTTCCGGCGAGCCCGTTGTCGTCACGGTGAACGGTGTGTTGGAAGCGGTGCTTCGCGAAGGCGATCTCGATGCGGAAATCGACCTGCCGCCGGGAACACATCTCGTGGAACTTCTCGACCCCAATGACGGGACGGTGCGGAACCGAGGCCTCGTCGACCTCGATGCGGGCGAGTGGTTTGCCCTGAATACGGGCGTTGGCGCGGGTGCGCCTCATTGGCGCCCCTTGTGATTCCTCGGGATGACCGCGGCGGCGCATTGCGGTACGGCGCAGCGTGCGCAGCTTCTTGGCCCTTGTCGCCCTTGCGGTCCTGATCCATGGGGGCCTCGTCCACCTGTGGTGGTCGACGGCGGGAGCCGAACACGCAGCTGTCCGGCTAGACGAGGCCTTTCTGAAGGGTCCCAAGCGGGTGCGAATCCTATTTGCGGGCGATTCCCACACCCGGAATGCCATCGACCCGGAGTCCCTCGGAAACGTGCAGAACATCGCGGTCGGAGGGGAGCACTTTCTCAAAACGAAATACCGACTTCAGTGGCTGCTGACCCAAGGCGACGTGCAAGTGGACGCCGTTGTCTTGCCCCTAGAGGCGTCGAGCTTCACAAGTTGGAAGGCCGACAACTTCGAGCCGGAAGGGGTTTGGGGCCGCTACGTCGATTTCGTGGAGGTCGGGCGTCGCCGAGGTGACGTTGTGGCCTACCTCGGCCGGGCCGTCAAAGGCCGCGTCTTCCCCTACGTTGGCGAGGCCGACACGTGGTTCCAGTACCTCGTTGGCGCCGCTGCATTTCGGGAAGAGGCAGGTCTGGGCACGTTCGCTCTCGCCTCACCCCAAGAAAGAGCACACCAAGCGCGTGACGCCGCCGAGCGCCATTTCAAGGGCAATCGCGTGGACGACCCCTCGCTGGTTTGGGCGTTCCGAAGCCTGATTCGATGGCTCAACGCCAAAGACATCCGCGTTGTCTTAATGGCCTACCCGGTGTCGAGGCCCTACCAGATGGCCGCGGCGGGCTACGGGGGGCGGGCCGTGGCGCGCGAGGGGGTCCTCCCGGGCCTTCTCGAACGGGAAGCGGTGGAATTTCTCGACTATGAAGACGTGATGTTCGGCGACGACCGGTTTTTCCTGGACGCCGACCACCTCAACGTCCTCGGTGCGCGACAGCTCAGCCGCGCGATTCGGCCCAGACTCGTGGAAATGGGCCTGCTCGACAAGTCGTCTACGACCCCGACGCCTTCTGGGTCGTGAGCGCCCAACCCGCCAACTTGTAGAGCAACCGCGCGCCCACAATGGCGTCCCAGCGACCGTTGCCAACCTCACACAAATCAAAACCCACGATGGTGTGCCCACGTTCGCCCAGTTCGTGAAACATCTGCATCACCTCTCGCCAACGAAGCCCGCCAGGCACGGGCGTACCGGTATTTGGACAAAGCGAAGGATCAAGGCCATCGACGTCAAATGTGACCCACACTTGCTGCGGGAGGTTTCGCAACAAACGCGCACACAAACGTTGCCAAGGCTCGCCTGAACCCAGCTCCCAAGTAATCTCAGTGTCCGTCAGACTCGTGATCCGTTCGTAATTCGCTAGCCGAGCCGCCTCTCCCCGACTGACGTCCCTCAACCCCACCTGCACGAGGTGGCCCAGCCCATCGATGCGCTCGACCACGTTGTGCATGATGCTTGCGTGGGACCAGGTAAAGCCCTCGTACGCCTCGCGGAAATCGGCATGCGCGTCCACGTGTAGCAGACCGACGCCCGGAAACCGCTCGGCTGCGGCACGAATGGCGCCAAAAGGCACGGAATGGTCCCCGCCGAGCACGGCAGGAATCTTGCCTCGCGCAAACAGGTCGACCGTTTTCTTGTAGACGGCGTCGTTGAGCAAGTCGCCAATGGCGTTGACCCTGGCCACCGCGACCTGATGCGCGTCGGTTTTTGCACCACCGGCTTCGATGACAGGAATGGCGAGCGCACACGCTTCTTCATTCCACGCCACGATTCTCGGGTCTACGGACTCGATGGCGATGCCCTGACGCCACGGCTCGCCCGTGTCCGGGTCGTTGAGTTCGACCTGCGCGCTGGCTACGCGTACAAGGTCGGGCGCCAGCGCCGTTCCTCGCCCATAGGAGGTCGTCGCCTCAAACGGTACGGGAATCACGACAAGGGCGGCCTCCTCCGGGGTGTGGGGAAGTCCAAACAAAGACTCGGGACCGGGATGCCCCGGTGCGTCCGGGTCGAAGTCGTCGTGCATCGGCCCTCCAAGGCCCTCGGCGCTAACCGATGTGTCGACGGAGGAGCGCGCGCGCGACATACGCGGCCGCTTGATCGTGGCCACGCCGGTAGCCAGCGGCGTCGAGCAATCCGTAACTTCGCTCAAGTTCGGTCAGCGCTGGTCCCTCCACCTCGAAAAAGGCCCTACGATACTGGGCGTAGTTCGGCGCTAAGCGGTCCTGAACCGCCAACCGAACGCCATCCAGATCGATTTCGAGCAACGCATCAAGCATGTCGTACCCAAATCGCCGATGAACCGCCTCGTCCCGTAAGATCCGGTCCAAAGCCCGCAACGCCGTAGGTCGCGTCGTGTGACGCCACATGGCTCGAAACAGCGGCACAGCAAATGTTTCGCCGAAACAAAAATCTCGGAGCACCACGTCGGTGAGCGCCAACAGTGCGTCGTCGCAGGCGGGCGGCAACAGCGTCCTGACATCGATGGACACAGGGTCGTGCACGTTTCCGACTTCCGTCAACACAGCATGAGACAGCTCGGCGTGGTCGAGTTCATCTTCAACGATTCGGGACGCCGTTTTGAGCAACGAACGCGGCAGTCCGCAACCGATTCCGAGCGTCAGGACATGGGAAGCGATGGACGCGGACCGGTACTCGGCGGCCACACGATTTCGCCACTCCACCGCAAGTCGGGTCAAGGCGGGGGCGCTTTCGCCAACGCGGCTGCTTTGCGCGCCTCGTCGCACACGATTTCTGTGCAGCTAGGGCTCGCGACCTCGCATTCCCCAAGCCGATCGCCACGCCCGCCTCGGGACATCGGCGAGTCCCAGGTCTTGAAACACCGCCCGTCGGGTCCTACCAACAACGCAGGAATGGGCGGGTTGGTTGCGCCTGGGGGATGCGGTGACACTACGTCGGCCCAACTCGGGAGGACTTGGGCCGGGACGGGCACGGGCGGCGGGGGCGGCGGCGGGTTCACGGTCGTTTCCGGACTCGGCGGCGGCACCGGTGGTTCAGGCAGCGAGGCGTCTCGAGAACCGCATCCGATAGCGAGCGCCGCACAACCCAAACGAATGGCTACAATCGGTTTCATGACGTCCTCCAGGTGCGAAGAGCTTGGTCGAGGTCTCTCCTCTGGCGTCGTATGGACTTGGCCAGGGCGAATTGTCCACGGGCCCGAAGCAGGTTGTGGTCGCTTGCGGTCCCAAAGCGCCGGTCGTACCCGAAATACGATTCCAACAGCGCGTCCCGAGCGAACCTCGACGCAAGCTCCAGCGCGATCCGCTCGGTTCCTGGAACGATGGCGTCCCATTCGTCAGCCGTCGTCCCTGCAGCCCCAGCGGCATATCCGCGAACGACGGCCTCAAAAAAGTCTGCCCGAAACTCTGGTTCTGCGGCGTCTTCTGTGCCCGGATTGCACCACGAACGCAGAGCATCGCCGAGTTCGACGTCTAACGAACCCCACGCAAACGTATCCAGGTCGATGAGCGCCACAGCGTCGGGGCCCCGAAACCGTACGTTCGACAATTTAAGATCACCATGAATGATGCGACGCGGAAGTTCGGTCGGACCGCGCCACTGACCCCAGGCGCGGACCAAGCCTTCCGCGAGCGCCGCCACCTCGGAATGGTTGCGGTGACCTGGGTGAAATCTCACCGCTTCGTCGAGCAGGTCCATATGCTTTGCCGTGTCGTGAGCGCCTGGCCGCACCATACGAAATTCCCAAGACAGGTCGGCGAGCGCGGCGTGCACGCGACCGACCAGGAAGGCCGCCGATTGTGCGACCGACCCGTCGGTCACAAGGGTCCGACTGCTGTCACCGACCGGCGTGAGACAACGCCACACGGCGCCCGACGGCTCGGTGTGCCACAGCGTACCGGCCCGAGTCGGCAACAAACACGGGGTTTCAAGGCCAGCAAGACGAAGGTGCGTGGTGATGGCGTGGATGTCTTCGTGAACCTCCGCTCGGAAAATGCGTGTGTTGAGGCGTTGCAGGTAGGCAACAATGACGCCGTGAACGGCCAGAGACCACGTGTGGTTGATCAAGCCACCGTCGACCGGAGTCGAAACAGGCTCACCCGACCAACTCCACGCGCAAGCGGCAAGGGCAGCGTCCACCTACACGGGCTAACCGACGACAAGGAGGCGCCATGTCGTTGACGCCCGACGAGCGCGGAACGCTGAACCCTGACCACCCTGGCGACGCTGCCCTCATCGCGCTGCTTGCCACGATGGCCGTGAGCGACGACACCGTCGACGAGGCCGAATTGGCCTTCTTACAGCGAATCCTGCCGGGTCGAGAGCGCGAAGCCATGATCGCCTGGGCCCGTGAAGCTGGCGGCGCCAGCGGCCGCCCAAGTGCAGATGAGGTTGCCGCCGCCGTGGTTGCGCCGGAAGAACGCTGGAGGGCCCTTCGCTTCGTCGCGCGGATGGCGTGGAAGGATGGCACCGTCGCACCTTCGGAAACCGCACTTCTCGAATCCCTCGCCTCCGCCTTCCAGTTTCCACCCGGCGCTGTGGGGCGGGTTTTGAGAGAAATGCGGCCCGTGGAAGGGATCGACGCCGCCCAGGTGCGCGCCGCGCTGGATGAGGTGCGCTGGAGCGCCGCCCAGTTTGCCGAAGGCATGCTGTGTTCGCCGGACCTTCTTGGCGTGTTGCCCGAAGGCGCAGTCGTCGTGACGCGCGTGGGCTTGGACATGGTCGAGCTGATGGGTTTGTGCACGACCGGCGTCGTCGCTCGATTTCAGGAAGGGCCGGCGTTCTTGCCCTGGGCCGACATTGTGACCACCACACGCAGCCTCGGTTTAGGGGACGCTCTGCGGTTGCACATGGAAGACGGGTCATCCTACGGGTTGGTCGACAGCCGACTTTCGGGCCTTAGCCTCGTGATCGATCGACTTCGTGGTGGCTCTGACCCGAAACGCAGCTCTGGCGTGACCGTCACGCGTGTCGGCTGACCACGTTAGCAGCCGCGCATGTGGTTCTTGTGCTTTGCTTGTGGAAGTGGAGACGGGTCAAAACCCGACACAATTGGGTCCGCGCCACCGGGTTCAACCACCACCTTTGGCTCGACACGGGCGCCGGGCCACTACTTCCCTGACAACGCGGTGTGGACGACCGACATTTCGGACGCGGGCATCGACCCCGATTCGGACGTGCTGATCGATCGACTGCAACAAGCGGGTTGGGGATTCGGACGCTTCCAGATTGAGCCTTCGCTCGACGTTCTGATCGCCAGCGCGGACACGCCTTCGGTCCCCTTCGAAGCGACGGACGACTTCTACGACCCAGACTGCGATGCCGTCCCCGTGCCGCTTCCGAAGGGAGGACACGTGGAAGGAGAGGTCGGCTACGAATGCACACAGAGCGGCGATTGCCATCTGATCGTCGTGGACGAGGCGCAGAATCAACTGTTCGAGATGTGGCGCGCAAACGTCGTCGGCGACACGTTTTTCGGGGGCTGTCTCGCCGTATGGGAAATGGACCGTGTGTACCCGGAGTCTGGACGAGGCGACCAGTGCTCGAGCGCCGATGCCGCCGGATACCCCATCGCCCCGCTCCTGTTGACGGCCGACGAAGTCATGGCTGGCGACGTAGGCCACGCGCTACGGTTCGTGCTTCCCAATTCTTCCATTCGCGATGGTGAGTTCGTTCATCCGGCCACCCATGCCACCAACTCGGACGGCGGTGGCGCGGACACCCTTCCGTACGGCGCACGGTTGCGCCTGCGCGCCGATTTCGATCTGGGTCGAATTTCAGATCCGGACGCTACAGCCGTGGTTGTTGCGCTCCAGACGTACGGCATGTTTCTCGCGGACGGGGGCAATGTTGCGCTCACCGTTCAAAGCGACATCGGAACCGAAACCAAATGGGACGAAGTCTTTGAGGAGGACGGCACCCACGCCCTGGAGGCCATCGAGCCCGCTGATTTTGAAGTCCTGGTCCTAGGTACTCCGATTCCGCTAACCTTTGATTGCGTTCGGAACATATTCTGAGTCCTTTTTGAATCGTATTTCGTCCCCAACAGAGAGGTCCCATGTCTTTCGTCATTCTGCTCCCTTTGATGGCTTGCAATAGTCCGACTCAGCCGGAGCCTTCCTCCGGTCCGCAACTGAGCGGTGCGGAGAGGGAAACAAAGGCGGGGGCCCGAGAAAGGCGCGAAAGCAAGGGTCTTCCCGGATCCGACCCCGGAGACTCATCGAGGAAGGACGAGGGACAAATCTACACGATTGTCATGCGTCGCACGGCCACAAACCCGGAGCAACAGTGGGCTGAACCAGGCGTGCTCGTCGTGAAATCCGTCCCTCCGAGCGCCGGTACGCCCGCCACCGAGTTTCCTTCCACCGTCACGACCGAGACCTATTGTTATCGAGACGCCCCCGTGGGTTTCAGCTGGCCCCGAATCATCTCCACGCCGAACGTCACGTCCGACTCGTGGCTGATCCTGCCAAAGACAGACAGCGCGCCCAACGGTCGGATCGATTGCGCCAGTGGAAGGCCGGAGCGGCTCGACGACGCCGTGATGAAGACGTTCCAACTGACCCCCTGTGACGGTACCAAGGCAACGACAGACGCGGCGGACGACTGCCCCGTGGCCAAGGAGCGCGGTCTGCACGCCGATCAAGCGTCGCCCGTCATCGGGCTCAGCCCGGGCACGTACCACGCGGCTTCCAGGTACCAGGACGCCAGCGGTAGCGTGGTGCAAGGCAACGGTGTGCAGTTCGTCCGCGTTACCGAGGATCCCCTCCGGCCGTTCGTCGTGACCTGGTGCTACGACACGACCTTCCATCTCCCTGCCGTGCATCAAGGCGTCGGTGGGACGGAGGTGAACAGAACGTGGTGGGAGTACAGCACCGATGTCGTGACTGCGGCGCCGATCGAGGTCATTTGCACGCCAACGGGTCGAGCCGATTTCTGGTACGCCGAGATTCCCTGACGCGCAGGGGCCGACTTGGGTCGCTCGATAGGCATCGGGCCATCATCGGCGTCGAGCCAACACAACTGTGGCTTTTCGACCTGTTGACGACCTCTCGGGAACACCTGTCTCCTCGCCACGGTCATTCGTAGTGGGAGGCCCCATGGCCAACGTGCAACACGAGAACGAAGAAACCGAGACCCACACCGACGACGCCCTGGCGTTTGTCCTGCAAGCGACGCCGGGCGTACCTTGGGACGGCAGGGCGGCCGTCTTGGAGGTGGCCCAGGTGTGGGAACAACTCGTCATCGAAACCCGACAGTTCCCGCGCGAACCCCGCGACATCACGATTGGGGAGCGGGCGGGCTGGCGGTGGACGCTGCTCGGCGTGGACATGGGTTTCGTACATGCCCACCTGCGTTTCGTGCTGCCCTACCTTCCACCCGGCTGGTCCGAGGTGACCCAACAATGGCGAAGCGAGTTCTATTCTCCGTCGGGCAACCTCCCTGCCGAAGCGGAGCACACCCTCTTCCGCGCCGAATCGGACGGATATCGGGCTCATGTGCCCGCCGGTTGGGACGCATTCGTGGAACTCGATGACCGACGGTACACACTCGACGAACTCGCGCATGTGGGCCTTGCAACCCGAAGCGACGAAGGCTTCGTCGTCCCGCTCAGTGCAGCCACGCGCCTTGTCACCGGGAAAGACGGCATTGTGTTCTTTGCCCAATTGGCACACCCCGTTCGTCGACTCGTCGCTCGCGGCACGGGTCAGACAGACGGCGCTTTCACCGCGGTGCTCGGCTGCGCCGGATTCGTTTTCCTCCTGTTGATGTTGATGTTGCAGTTCGCGGTTCCGACCCGCGCAAACGACACGCTGGGTGCCGAATCGCGGATCGTCGAACTCTTCCTACAAACGCCCCCTCCAGTTATTCATGCGCCGAAATCAGACCCAGACGCGGGCGAGGGAAAACGCGCCAAGGATGACGAAGGAAAGGTCGGGGAAAAGAAGGCGCAGGCGAAGACCGCAAGGAGTTCGCGTCTCAAAGCGCCGAAGGACGACAAACAGATCGCGACCGATTCCGGCCTGATCGAGGCGCTCGAAAACGGCTCCTTCAAAGCCATTTTCGGCCCCAGCGGCCTGTCGAGTGAGCTCAAGGCCGGAATCGGCGGTCTTATCGGCAGCGTCGGCACACAGATCGGAACCGGCGGCTTGGGCCAACGCAGCGGGGGATTGGGCGGAGGAGGGCCTACCGAGGGCATCGGAGGGCTCGGAACCAAAGGCATCGGCGGCGGCAGACTCGGCCACGGCGCGGAGGGCGGGGACCCGGGCGTGAAGGGAACCGGCGGACTCGACGGCCTGGGCGGGAATCCCACCATCATGGGAGAAGGGCTCGACCGCTCGCTCATCGACGAGGTCATCAAACGGCACCTGAGCCAAATCCGCTACTGCTACCAACGCCAATTGTCCCAAGACCCTACCCTTGAAGGCAAGGTGGTCATGCAGTTCGTGATCGCGAAAAGCGGCGCGGTTTCCACTGCTTTTCCGAAGCCGACAACCCTTGGCAACGCGGCCGTGGAGCAGTGCATCGTTCAACGTTTCCTGCGCATGCAGTTTCCTGAACCCCGCGGCGGCGGCATCGTGATTGTGCGCTACCCCTTCCTATTCTCACCTGGGTAAGAGGGTGTTTCGGCGGATCATCCTCTCAATCCGCGAACGGGCATCCGATGCTAGCTAGGGCTCTAGGGTGTCGATCTCGGCTGTGCCGCCCGCTCCCTCGCCGCTTTCCCCTGACCGCGCCTCCATTCTGGCCTCAGCGCCTCCGCTGGTGCCCATGCGTCGACGCAGTGGGCAAGATCCGTTTTCGTGGACGGGTTGATCGTGTTTCGTCGGGGTTGCCTGCCGGCCGACAGAGGTAGCACGAAGTGCTGCCTCGAGGGGGGGTCCAGGGGGGAGACTCAAAACCTTTGGATAACCTGTGGAATTGTTGCGGATTGGTAATCATGCGACGCCTGCCTCCTCGAAGTCGACCGGCGAGAGGTACCCCAACGACGGGTGGCGTCGATGCCTGTTGTAGAAAACCTCGATGAAATCGAACAGTTGCTGCCTCGCGTCCGCTATGCTCCCGAATGTCTCTCCGAGTTCGGCGTTGAGCGTCGCGAACCAGCGGGCGCGATGCTCGAAAGCCGCTCCGCGATACGCCTGCCCGCACCCGATCCCGATCCCGATCCCCCTCCCGACCCGAGGCAGCGATGCCGTTCGACCATGAGAAGCTCGATGTGTACGCCGTCGCCATGGACTTCCTGGTACTCGCCAACGGCGTGGTTGAGCGGTTGACTGCGCGGCGATCCTCGACGTGTGCCGTCGCC
>CAMASI010000051.1 GCA_945861065.1 Klebsiella pneumoniae
CCAACGGCGTCGTTGAGCGGTTGACTGCGCGGCGATCCTCGACGTGTGCCGTCGCCTCAACCTCGTCGAGGACGCAACGCATCGGTCCGGTAAGGAGCAGCTCGATCGCGTCGAGGCGATGCTCGTAGCCTTGGCGAAGAAGCTCCAGATTGATCGCTGACGCCCCCAGGGGCGACGCCGGGAGCGGGGTCGGGAGCGGGACCGGGAGCGGGAGCGGGAGCGGGACCGGGAGCGGGCCGGGCCCGGCTTGTGGGGATCGCGCCCGTCAACAACGCGACAGGGCGGATTCGTCCGGGATGCGGCGAGTTAGCGCCACCTGTTCGGGGTTGACACGTATGCGCGTTGCATTGTTTTTCGACGGCAAGAACCATATGAAGGACCTGAAACGCGCCGTGAGCGACAGGTGGGTCGATCATGGTCGGTTGGCCGAGTGGATCGTTCAGCATGTGGGCGGCACAAGCCTGTTCGGGGCGTTTTACTATACCGGCGTTCCCATTCCTTCCGACGACCTCAATGAGCGGAACTCGCTCACGTCGTTGCTGGAGGATTTGGACCGCCGGCCAGGTTTTTTTGTCCACCGTTTCAATCGTCGAGCCACGTCGCGAGACTGCCCACATTGTAACCGGGCTATTTTGTACACCGAAGAAAAACAGGTAGATACCACGTTGGTCGCTGACGTCGTGTTGTACGCCGTGCGCGACGCTTACGACGTTGCCGTTGTGTTTTCTGGCGATGCCGATGTGGCGCCTGCGTTAGAAGCCGCGCGGTCGCTTGGAAAACGTGGAATCGTCGCCACATTTACACTGACCTCCATGTCGCGGACCCTCATGCGGACTGCGTGGACGACCGTGGATCTCAGCGAACACTTGGCATCGTTTACGAGCGACTTGTTGCCGACGAGTGCTGTGGGCGCCGTTGCTCCGGTGGCCCAACCGTCGGACGTGAGCGATCGAGAGCTGCTACGTGAACTCAGAAGGGCAGAGGCTCATTTTGGCGCTGGTGGGGGATTTGTGGGCGCCCAATACTTCATTCACCGGTGGAAGGGACACAACATTCCGGAATCGGCCGAGGATCGGCGGTTGGTACTTCAGCGCTTGATCGGAGAGGGATTTGTGGAATCGTATTCGGTGGACGGTCGCGGGGCGCTCAAGGCCGCGCAGTCGCCGGCGCCCGGCTTCGAGGAACACGTGACCCTAGATGTCAACGTGATTGAGGTTCACGGGGAGGCCGAGGCGTCGTTGGACCTGCCCGAGTCCGCCTGATCGAGGGCGGCCGCCGCGCTGACCGCCGCGAGGATCGCGTCCTCGGGCGGACCATGGAGGTGGAACTGCACGGACAAGTGGGAATCGTCGACGTCGACCTCGCCGGAGCTGGCGAGTGCCAGGAGCGCAACACGCACTTTTTTATCGAGCAGACGTCGGGCGTCATCGGGGTCCCAGGCTTGAACCACGTAGATGGGGTCGAAGTCGGCGTCTCCTACGACGATGTCCTGTCCGGCGGCTGCGGCCCCCTCCTCCACGCTGCCCTGAAGTCGAAGGGTGAGCCCATACATTCGCGGGTTTGTCCGCCGCACGCGGACGCGAATGCCCACGCCGTCGGCATTCCGATTAGCGACGGCGATGACGCGGTAGCCGTCCACGGTACCGGTCAGTCCGGGCAACCAGGGCTCCAAGGACAAGCCGAGGTTTTCGGCGGCGGTCAACCATGGCCCAACCTCGGTCAACGGAGGCAGCGCCTTTCGGGCGCGCCCTAGCGTCTCCGCTACGCCAAGGAGGGCGTCCAGCAGCTGTTCTACGACGTCAGAACGCCGCTCTGCCACCCCGAGTTTTGCGCGAACGCTGTCGTCGGTGAGGAGGATGTCTGGCCACCGCTGTGTGAGGTCGCGAAGGGCGGCAGGGACGGCACCCTCGAACAAACGCGCTGCAATTCCGACGTCGTCCGCTTCCACCGCGATTCGGCGGTCCAGGTCGGGATGCGACAATACGACGGGCCTTCGGCCTCGGCGGATTCGGCCGGCAATGCCTCGTCGTCGGGCGTGCAGCCCAAGCCCGAGGGGTCGCGCAAATCGCACGGACGCATAGACCTCCCGGGTGCGGTGAACGCCGTGCCCGATCATCACCTCTCCGACCCAGACGTGGTGCTCGCCGACGTCCCCATGCAGCGTCAGGCCGCGGGTGTCGACCTCTAGCCCACGGCGGCGAGCCACGTCACGGTAGGCGTGGGCAGAACGAATGGGACGGACGCCTCGTGCAACCGCCACGACGCCCAGGAGGGCGGTCGCGCCGAGGCAAGCGAGTTCCGCCCACACAATCAGAGCGCGACGAGTGTGCCCGCCGAAATCTGCGGCAGGAACCCCGACGTGGACACGCCTTGTTCGATGAGTGGGAAGTTGGATCCATTCCACGCCCCCAGCGCGGCGTTGAAGCTGAAGCCGAACGCGTCAGACACGTACAGATCAAGCCCGCCGCGAGCGCGCGCCCCTACAGCCCAGTCAGAGCCTACGTCGTCGTGGTAATAATTAGCGGCAATAATGTCGCCGCCTATGACCGGCTGGACGCTGCCCGTTCCGATTTTGTACAGCGCGCCAAAGTTGAGCGGAAAGATCGTGTTCCACTCCGAAATCTTGCCAGAACTCGCCGCCAGGTCTGGGGGCAGGGTGCGCTGCACCGCGTAGGCTTCTAGCCCCACGACCGCGTTGAGTCCGCCTGCGACGGGGACGGCGACTTCAGCGCCGACAGTCGCGAACTGGAACACGTAGTAGTTGCTGTAGCCGCCCCGGACTGCGAAACTCAGCGTGTCAGCGCCGAACGGTTCGGTGTCGTCAGCTGCGCTGGGTCGAGCGGCCACGCTGGTCGTAGGCCGGGCAGGTGGAGTACGGCTGGGGGTTCGGACTGGCTCATCGAGTGGCTCTGGGTCGGGCTCAATGGCAGCGGGCGCAGGGCCCGATGCGACCACGGGCGGTGGCGCCCCGAACTGGATCTGGTCTAGATCTTCGGCGGTGATGTCTTGGGCCGATCCACCAAACTGAATGTCGGTTTCGTCCACGCTGGAAACGCCAGGGACGGGGGCCACCGCTGCCGCAACGCGGGCCGCCTCTGCAGCCACAGCGGCTCCACGTGCGACCGCGGCGACTCGCGCTGCCTCGGCGACCCGGGCGGCTTCTACGCCCGCTTGCCTCGCAGCTTCCGCGGCTGCAGCAGTTGCCTTGGCGGCCTTGGCGGCTGCGGCGTCTGCCGCCGCTTTTTGGGCGAGGGCCTGGGCGGAGGGTGCCGCGGGTGGTGCCGCGACTGCGCCGACGACGATGTCATCTTCGGGCTCGCTGAAGTCAGCGGCGGCGACGGAATCCGCTGCCGAGTCGCCCTGGCTCTCCCCTGTGAGGAGCTCTTTTACGACTGACGTCATGCCGTTTGCGAGTGCAGTGCTATCCATAGGAACACTGAACTCCTGGCGGCGGACGATTCGACTCGTGGTGCTGTCAAAAAGCACAAGCTCGAGGCCGTAGCTAGCGCCACGATTGTGCAGGACCCCGGTGATCAGCCACTCACCGCCGCCATTTCGCGCGATGGTCTTGAGACAAGTGGTGGAGACAAGGCATTTGGATGTGAGTTCAGCGGGCCGGGTTTCCACCTCTTGGACGGCGTCCACGCTAGGCGCGAATTCGAGCTCGCTTGACAGCAATTGATGGAGGGCGTTGATGGCCTTGGTGTCCACCCCGTCTGGGATCAGGGGCACGAGGACGACGGTAGCAGCGCTTGCGGGTAGCGCAGCCGCCAACCCCGCCAACAGTACGACGAAGAAACGCATTCGACCTCCAGCACGATAGCGAAACCGGGCACCCCGAGGAGTGGGGCGTCCGGCGTCTAACGCACGAACGCCGCGTTGCCTTACAGCGAGGGCAGGGACATCAGTTGTTGCTTGTGCCGGGCGTTCCCCCGAAGGCGGCGTCGAGGCAACCGTCCCCCTCGCAACAGTTGGTGGTTCTTTCTACCGCCCAGTCCGGCGCCACGGGTCCGAAGGCGACGACCGACACTCGGCCGTCGGCGTCTTGGAGCACGACGTCTTCGCCACCTTCTGCAAGGGAAAACGAGAGGTGGTTCGGTCCCAACGTGTCGTCGCCACTGGCGAGCAGTAGGGTAAAGCCACCCGCTGGCACGATGAGCGACCCATCGATGTGGTCCAGGTCGGGCTGGGTGGAATCATCCGACATCGACCATCCGTCGAGTGAAACGTCGAGTCGGCCCGGATTGTGAAGCTCAATCCAGTCGGGGTGGAGGTCTTCTACGGGCCAGGACGCCACATTGGCCGGCATGAACTCATTGATGCACAACAACATGGGGCCCACAGGCGGTGGCGGAGGCGCGGTGTCCACGTCTGCGTCGGCATCCACGTCAGCGTCGGAATCGGCGTCCGCATCCGCATCGCTATCGCCCTGCCCGGTTGGGTCAGAATCGTGTGCGGTACCCGTTTCGTGGGACGAAATGACGCCGACGGCGGATCCGCACCCTATACTCCACCACATCCGGACCTCGTCGTGCACACAACCTTTACCCGGATTGGGTGCGGTTCGAGGGTTGTGATGGCAGAATGCGTGAACGTGGCGCGGTGGTCGTGCTAGAACCGTGGAGAGAGTGACGAATGCGTGGCGTTTGGGTTACAAGCGGGTGGCTTTTTCTAATGACGGCCTGTGGAAAATCGGGCTCCGAAGCCACAGATACGAGCTTGCAGGGGACTCCGACTCCGGAGGGCGACGCTGACACTGACGCTGACGCGGACAGCGATGCTGATTCCGATTCGGACACAGACACCGACTTGCCCACGGGCCCGTCCGCGATCGACCTCTACGTCAATGAGTTCATGGCGGCGAACACGGTCACAATTCAAGACAGCTCGGGTGCCTTTCCGGACTGGATCGAGTTGTACAACCCCGGTGCCGCGGCCGTGGCGCTCGATGGCTTCGCGCTGACCGACAATGCTGGCAACGTGGAAAAATGGGTGTTCGCGGTCGGATCCTCGATCCCCGCGGGCGGGTTTCTCCTGTTGTACGCCGACCAAGACGTGGACCAGGGGCCCGCGCATACGGCTTTCGACCTGGCTGCGAGTGGCGGGGACATCGTGTTGCTCGACACAGACCGAGCCGTGGTCGATCAGATCCTCGGCTACCCAGCGCAGTCCGCCGACATCTCCCTGGCGCGCCATCCGGATGGCGCCACCGATTGGGTGTCGGATGCGACGCCGTCACCTGCAGCGTCTAACAACTAGCCGGAAACTGTGCCGCAACTCCTCGCCCGCTATGAAAACAAATACCTCGTCCCGCGCTCAAGTGTGGACGGTATTCGCGAGGTTGCGAGGTCATTTTGCCTCCCGGACGCTTACGGGCAGGACGGATGTTACGAGGTAAATAGCCTCTATTGTGATACGGAAGACTTCCGCACGGCGCGAGACACGATGTGCGGTCAGAAAATCCGGTTCAAAGCGCGGATGCGTACGTACGGATTTGAGCCGGATCAACCGGTGTATCTAGAACTGAAGCGTCGCGTGGGTACGACCATCGTGAAGGGCCGCGCCTTGGTGAGCCGGGACGTTGCGCGGGGTATCGCAACCGACACGCCGCCCCCGCCTGAGGGCTACCAGGCGCTGAAAGTGGGTCACGAGACCGACATGCTCGACTACCGGGCGGTGCACGATGCCATCGGCCTGCGTCCGGCGTGTTGGGTGCGCTACCGGCGTGAAGCGTGGGCCAGCGCTTTCCCCGATGGCGCGCGCCTCACCTTCGATACCTACCTCGAGTCACAACCACCGGAATACGACCGGCTGTTTGAGCCGGACCCTCTCGAATGGGTGGCGGTCAGCTGGGATGGACCTCCGGTGGTGCTGGAACTCAAGTTCAACGGCGCGTACCCGAAATGGATGCGCCACATTGTACAGGCGTGGCGTTTGCAGCGGATTTCGTTTCCGAAATACGTACAAAGCCTCAACGCGGTTACCAACCTTCCTTGGGGGCGTTCGGAACACGCACAAAGGGGCGTATTGTTATGATTATCGATACCTCCGACGTTGTCCTGCGCCTCCTGGTCGCGTTGTTGTGCGGGCAAGCGGTGGGCTGGCTCTACGCACGTTCCAGCCCGCTCCTGTCGTACAGCCAGACCTTTGTTCAGTCGCTTGCGCTTCTCACGATGGTCATCACGGTGGTGATGATGGTCGTGGGCGACAGTTTGGCTCGCGCCTTCGGGCTCGCCGCGGCGCTGGCCGTGGTGCGGTTTCGTACCCCAGTCAAAGACGCTCGCGACGCCGTGTATTTGTTCTTCTCGGTTTCCGTAGGCATGGCGTCGGGTAGCGGTTCTTTTGGCTTAGCGGTCCTGGCGACTGCGGCGATTGGCTTCGCGGGTTGGTGGCTCGAGTACACGTCGTACGGCACACGGGTCGCGGCGGAAGGTATCTTGCGGTTTCGATTGGACGGTGGACCTGACGTTCGGGCGGCGGTCAACGAGGTGCTTCGTCGTCATTGTCGAAGTTTTCAGCTGACGGCTGCACGGCAGGCAGGGCCTTCGGGCATTGAGGAATTGGTGTACGACGTGGACTTGAGAGTGGCCCAAGCGGCGGATCAACTGGTGCGGGATTTGACGGGCGTGGGCCAGGTCTCGGGCGTGTCGCTCCTTCCCTTGGCCCGGGTCGGGGAGGGCTGAGATGGACATTCGCACGCGCAACCGTCTGTCGATGACGGCCTGGGGTGTCGGGGCCTTCGTGGCCGTGTTCTGGTCCTTCTACGATCGCACGACCGTGCAGGCCCATGGCATGGGGTACGCGCCACGCGTGATCATCTCATCGGAGGATGGCGGACGCCTCGCGCGGATCGATGTGACGTTGCATGCCCATGTGCGGGCGGGTGATGTCGTCGCCCGTCTCGATTCCCAGGCAGTCAGTGCAGAGCGTGAGATCATGTCGGCCGAGTTGCTCGCAGCGCAAGAAGGCGAGGCAATCCGCGTGGCCACAGCCGCCAACGCGTTGGCGCGCGACCTGGAGGGCGGCTTGTTGGAGCGTGCGCGAATTGCGAGTGCGCTACAGGAAGACCGTGCGGCTCGTGTCGGAATCGCGCAGCGGATCCTCGTCGAACGTGACCTCGCTGGTCGGGGCGCGTCCAGCCAAGAACAGGTTGCGCTGCTCGAGCAAGCACTTGCGGTGTTGGATGCGGGCATCGTGACGCGGGAGCGGGCGCTAGAGCTGTCGAGTGAGGTGGCGGACGCAGCACGGGGTCAGCACGGTTCAACCGCGCTCAGCAATCCGTGGGCAGTGGTCGCGGCGGCGCGGCGTCTGGAAGCGGCCGACCAACAAATGGCGCGGCTAGACCTGCTCGCGCAGATGGACGGCCAGGTCACCTGGATTTGGCGCTCTCCGGGCGAGTTCGTTGCGCCTGGCGACCCGATCTTGGAGATCGCGCCTCCGGAGACCAGCGAAGTCGTTGCGTGGGTCGACCCGGGTGAAGCGTCGCGCTTGCAAATCGGCGAGGGTGCCGTGGTGGTGCGCGCGGATGGGGCTGAACTGTCCGGCACACTGGAAAGTCTTGGCGGGTCGCTTCGCGAGATGCCCGGCACGTTGTGGTCCAACCCGCAATGGCCTCAGTACGGCGTCCCCATCCGAATTCGGCTTAGCGAGGGCGTTGTTGCGCCAGACGAGCCCCTCGTGGTCCGATTGTGATTTCTGGCGCGATCGCGCTTGTTGGTTTCACGGGCTGTGGCGTCGGGCTCAAGGCCCCACAGCACCTGAATGAGTCGTTGGCCATCAACGCTGCTTGGCCGGTTGTGTCCTACGAGACGATACCGGGCTGGGAGTCCGAGGAGGAGGAATTCGCAGGGGGCCCTGTCGAAGATTTCAATGAGTTGCTCTTTGGCGATGTGATGCCCGAGTTTTATATTGAAGTCTCAGACCTCGCCTACGACGCTCTGGTTGCCGATCCCTACGAATGGACGCATGCGTCCTTTACGTACGCGGGCGTGACCTACGAAAATGTCGGTCTGCGCTGCAAGGGTGAGAATTCCTTCTTGCCGTTTGAACAGAAGTGCTCGCTCAAGGTCGATTTCAACAAGTGGGAAGACATCGAGTTTATGGGCCTCGACGAATTGACGCTGAATAATATGTCGAATGACACTTCGATGATGCATGAGCGGCTCGCTTACCAAATGTACCGGGAGTTCGACGTGCCTGCGGCGCGGGCTACGCACGCGCTCGTCTACCTCAACGGCGAGTTTTACGGACTGTTCGCTCACGTCGAGACGGTAGACATTCGTTTGGCTCGGCAGTGGTTTGATGACGATTCGGGCACGATGTACGAAGTACACGACGTCGATTTCAAAGATTACTATATTGACGGGTTTTCATTGGAGTTCGGTCTCGATGACCGTACCGACCTCATCGGCACCGCAGCGGCGATCGCTACCTACGACGGAAACGATGCGTTGGCGGACCTGGCCGACCATATGAATATGGACTCGTTCGTGGACTATTGGGCGGTCTGCATCATCGTGGGGCAGTACGACAGCTACCCGTTCGGTTGGCCCGGCGACGACACCCACGTGTACGACGACCCGGTTTCGGGTGTACTCGTGTGGTTGCCGCACGGCGTAGATGAGACGTTTTACGACCCTTACCGCGACCCGCACGTCGTGAACGGCGTCGTGGCGGTGACTTGTCTTGAGTCGCCCGAGTGCACGGAGCAACTTCACGCCCGTGCATGGGACGCACTGGACCGGAGCGAAGAAATCGGTTTGCTTGAGCACGCCCAGTCGGTGAAGGCGCAGGTCGAGCCCTATGTGCTGATGGATACGAACAAGAACTACGACAGCAACTCGGTGTACGCGGAGCAGGATTCGATGATCTCGTTCATCGCGAATCGGCGAATCGACCTGGAAGCGCTGATCGGCCCTCGGCCGTAGGCCGGCGTCGGCGGCGCAGGAGTGCAAGGGGGCCAAGCGGCAGCCAGAACAGGGATTGTTTGCCGTCGCCGCAGCATCCAAGGGGCCCAGTCTGCGGAAATGCGCACTCGCCAGCCCCGTCGGTGGGCGTGAGGCAGGTCAAATGAGCGAGCGGCATCGGGTCGGCTTCGGCGGTGAGCCAAATGCCCTGGTCCGGCCCAAAGGCAACGGCCTCGCCTGTGCCCAACACGGGGGATTGGAGTCGGACGGGCTCGTCGGCCCAGTGTGATTCGGGCGAAGCGGGGTCAGTCGTCCAGATGAACACCTCTACGTCATTGCGCACGACGACGCGTTCGCCCTGGTCGTCCCAGTCCGCCCCTGAAACGGCCCCGCCGACGAGCGCTAGCGTAGCGACACTTTGCAGTACGACAGTTCCCGTCGGGTCTGGCATCGGCATGCGGAAGACTGTGCTGGTGCCGTTCTCTTTCGTGAGGATGTACACGACGCCTGTGCACGGGTGGACGAGCAAGGCTTCGGCATCTCTTGGGCCGTCCGGGTACACGGCCGTCCAGGTAGCTACGATCACCGCGGCCTCTCCGTCCTGTTCGGGTTCGCGCACGACGTGGATGGCAATGTTTGGGCGGGTCGCCAAATTGTCACCGATGTCGGCCACATAAAGGCAACGGCCCTCGTCCGGGCACGGGGCGTCGGCGAGGTCCTCCCAGTCCACCAGCGGCACGCCGGGGAGTTCATGGATTCCCCGAGGGGCGCCGACGTCGTCGAAGGCGTACAACACGGCGTCTCCGCCATGGTCACCGTGCGTAAACCAGACGTTCGGCCGAAGCGACGCTGGCGCCAAGCCTGAAGACTCCAGCGTGACGCCGGAAACGTCGAGAATTACGGAATCCGGTGCCCATCCGTCGCAGGTGGTTGCCGTGGCTTCAGACAAGAAGAAGAGAATCACGCTGCTCCCAGAACGGAAAAGCCCTGCAGCGACGCGAGGTCGATGCAGGGCTTCGAAACACCCGATCGGGACCGTGACGGACCCGACCGACCCTTACATCAGGGTGACGCAGTTCGCGAGCTCGAAGTCCGTAGACACCGGGTTGATCCAACCTGCGGAGGGGCTTGCCTGAACGTCGCCAACGGCGCTGGCGTCGTCGGTGGTCCAGATGCCGCAGTCAGCGAAGTTGCCGTCGATGTCGTACACGCGCAGGGCGTACGTCATGACCGGATCGACGTCGTGAACGCCGCAGGAGAACAACGTGGACGCGTCCATGCCGTAGCTGCCGTTCGAGTAGCCATCGCCATCGGTATCGCCGAGCGCGGTCAGCGTGCGCTGAAGCGTATCGGTGGTGCCGTCTGGGGCGAATGCGATCGAGATGAGGGTGTGCTCCTCATTCCAACCATTGACGTTGCCGGTCTCCCAGCTGTTGAAGATCGACGCGGGACCGGTCCAACCGGCCGTGCCGCCATCGAGAACCCAGTCCATGCCGCTGCCGGCGGTCACACAACCGCTTGCCGCGCTCGTGACCAGGAGGGGTCCTGGGTAGAAGTAGCCCGTCGTGCCGCCCGTGCCGCCGGTGCCGCCGCCGGTACCGCCCGCCGTCAACGTGTCGGTGCTTCCTGTTTCTTTCGCGTCGTCGCCACAAGCGACTAGTGCTGTCAATGTCAGTAGGACAAGTGTCTTTTGCATTGGGGTCTCCTCCACTATGCGGGTGCTCGCTAACCGGTCAGGGCGCGCGTGCAACGCCTACAGGTGGTTGCAGGCGTTGACGTCGAAGTTGGTGTCATGGGCATGATTGAACACCAGATCCTTGTCTACGGTCGGGAATGCGTCGCTCCACATGTGGTCGCCGGCAGGGTCTCCGGGCTGGCACACGCCGTCTCCGTCCGCGTCGACGTACCAGTAGGCCACATAAGACGCGCCCCCTTCCAACAGGTTGGGCTTCTGCATCTCCCACGCGCCGCCCGTCACCACCCCGTCGCCGCCGAACACCGGATTGACGGGGTCAGTGGTGATGTAGAGCTGCATGTGGACGTCTTTGCCTTCGTGGCCGTCGTAGGCACTGCCGGTCAACTTGAAGTCGAAGGGCCCGGTGTCTACCGGATCCGTGTCCGAGTCTGAATCAGTGTCCGAGTCGGTGTCCGAATCCGAGTCCGTGTCGGCATCCACGTCGGCGTCGGAATCCGCGTCGGTATCGGTGTCCGCATCCGGCCCATCCGTCGTCACTGGCGATGTGTCCAGAATCTCTTCATCCTTCGGTCCACAAGCGCCCAAGAATCCAACAAGTTGCAATACGAACATCGACCCCTCCGCGCCCCCGGATAACCTGACGTCAGCGCCCTGGACCGCCACAAACGATGGCGTTCGCGTAGGGCCATTCGGGAGGGCTCGTGTTTCTGGCGCTTTGGATTTCGGTGGCCTGGAGCGTGGATTCTGCCGCTGGCATCACAGATGAACGCCTCCGAAATGTCGTCAGGGAGCATTGGGAGGAGCGGCTCAGGGCCGACCCGATCGGCGCAACCCAACTCGGCGACCATCGCTTTGACGACCGCCTGGCGGACCTGGGCGGTGCGTCCCTGGAGCAAGAGCGCCGGGTACGAAGGGACCTGCTGGAACGGGCGAGGAAGGTGCCTGGCGACGAGTTGGATGAAAATGACCGATTGACCCGGGCGTTGCTCGTAGAACGGCTGATGAGTGACGTCGCCGTGGAAGCCTGTCGTTTCGAGCACTGGCGTGTCGGGCCGCGCTTCAATGCGTGGGGTGTTCTCGCAGACCTTGTGTCGAGCCACCCGGTACACGATGCGACCTCCGCGTCGTCGTTTCTGGCTCGGGTGGAGGCATGGCCGGCCTACGTGGCGCAGGAGACGGCCAACCTTCGCCTGGGTGTGCATGAAGGGTGGGTGGCGCCGGCTGGCGCAGTTGAACGCACATTGACGCTGTTGGATGCAGCAATCGGTACACGCGCGGCCGCGTGGCCGTTTTCGGATCCGGACGATGCGCTCGCGCCGGAGGTTGTCCAACGACAGATTCGGCGCGACGTGCTGCGTGTTGCGGAGCGTGCTGTGCGACCCGCGTTGGTCAGGTATCGGAACTTCCTGGCCGAGGAGGTGCTTCCCGTCGCAAGGACGGGTGCCGACGAGGGGATCAGCGCGCTCCCTGGGGGTTCGTCTTGTTACGCCGCGTTGAGTCGTCAGCACACGACCCTTCCTCAGGACGCCGATGCGCTGCATCAGCTAGGCCTGACGGAGATGGCCAAGATCCATTCGGCGTTCCGCACGTTGGGCGTAGCGACGTTCAAAACCGACGACCTTGCGCGGATTTTCAAGCGGCTGCGCGAAGACTCGGAGCTCCGCTTTGACACTTCGCTCGAGGTTCAGGAAGAAGCGAGCCGGGCGTTGGCGGCGGCGAATGCCGAGGTGCCTCACTGGTTCGGGCGGTTGCCGAAAACCGAATGCGTCGTGGAGCCGATGCCGGATTGGGAGGCCCCGTGGAGCACGATTGCGTACTACCGACCTGCGGTTCCCGACGGCTCCGTGCCTGGAACCTACGTCATCAACACGTTTGCGCCAGAGACGCGGCCACGTGCGGAAGCGCCTGCGCTGGCCTTCCATGAAGCGGTGCCGGGTCACCATTTTCAGGTTTCGTTGGCCCAAGAACTGGCCGAGTTGCCTGCGTTCCGCCGGTTTGACGGCGTCACGGCCTTCGTGGAAGGGTGGGCGCTCTATACGGAGGCGCTTGCGGACGAGATGGGGCTGTATCGAACGGACGTCGAGCGTCTTGGCATGTGGTCTTTTGATGCGTGGCGCGCCGCTAGGCTCGTGGTCGACACCGGCATTCACGCGAAGGGTTGGACACGCCAGCAGGCGATCGATTGGATGGCTATCAACACGCCCTTGGCGCTGAACAACATCGAAAACGAAGTGGATCGGTACGTGTCGTGGCCCGGGCAGGCGCTCGGCTACAAGGTGGGTCAGGTCGAGATCCGTGCGTTGCGGGCGGAGGCCGAAGAGACGCTCGGCGACCGTTTCGACATTTGTGGCTTCCACGACACGCTGTTGGGCGCGGGTGCGGTGTCGCTGCCGGTGTTGAGAACCAGAGTGGGCGATTGGGTGCGGATTCAAGCCGCGCGCGCCGTGGACGATGACAGCCGGGCATGTGCGTTGTAAACGCGAAGCCCTATTGAAGGTGCCGATGTCGTCGGAATCGCTGCTCGCGGGCGAACATGCTGCGTGGTTGGATGAGCGGTACGGCGCTTGGCTGGTGGATCCCGCTTCCGTGGACCCAGCCTGGCGCGCGCTTTTTGATTCTTTTCCTCAGGACGTGCCGGCGCTGGCTCCCACGGGTGCCGAGCGAGGCGATGGCGATCTTCGGCGGGCTGCCCGTGTTGTGCAGTTGATCAACGCTTGGCGTGTTCGCGGTCATGCGTTGGCGGAAATCGATCCGCTCGGGTTCCGCGAGAAGGCCGCCATGCCTGCGTTGGACCCGTCTTGGCATGGCCTTGGACCGAACGACTTGGACGCCCAAGTGGCGACCGCGCCGCTGTACGGGATTGCCGCGGTCGCGTCCGTCCGCGAGGTTGAGACGCACCTGCGCCGCGCCTACGCCGGAGGCATGGCGGCCGAGTTCATGAACCTGATGCAGTTCGAACAGCGGACGTGGGTTCAGAAACGGTTGGAAACGCTGCCTGGCCGTGCCGTGTTGACGCCACCCGAAGCGGTCCGTTTTCATCGAAAGGCCTGTGACGCAGAAAACCTCGAACGGCTGTTGCACAACCGTTTTCCGGGCACCAAACGATTCTCGCTGGAGGGCGCCGAGAGTGTCGTGTCGGCGTTGGACCTGCTTCTCGCGCGACTCTGTGCGCTCGGCGTCACGGACGTCGTGTTCGGGATGTCGCACCGGGGCCGGCTGAACACCTTGGTGAACGTGTTTGAGAAGCCGCTAGGCTCGATCATCGGAGAGTTCCAAGACGTCAAGGGTGAGGCGCAAGGCAGCGGCGACGTGAAGTACCACCTGGGCTTTTCCGCCGTCGTTGCGGTCGGCGAGCGAAAGCTTCATCTGTCGTTGACCCCGAACCCGAGCCATTTGGAGGCGGTTGATCCGGTCGTCGAAGGCCGGGTCAGGGCGTGGCAGGACGAAGGCGAAGGCGATTCCAAAGGCAGAATCGTCCCCCTACTCATTCACGGCGATGCGGCGTTTTCGGGCCAAGGGTTGGTCATGGAGACGCTCAACCTGTCGGAACTCGCCGGCTACCATACCGGCGGCACCATTCACTTGGTGATCAACAACCAGATCGGCTTCACGACGCCGCCCCACGAAGCGCGGAGCACGCCGTATTGTACGGATGTCGCCCGCATGTTGGCGATTCCGATCCTGCACGTCAACGGCGAAGACCCGGTGGCGGTCGCGGGTGCGATCGAATTTGCCGCGGAGTGGCGCCAGACGTTCCGCCGAGACGTTGTTGTCGACGTGTATTGTTACCGAAAACACGGCCACAACGAGTCGGATGAGCCCGGATTCACCCAGCCCCTGCTGTACGAGACGATTCGGACCCGCAAATCGCCTCGCGAAGCCGTCGAGCAGGGCTTGTTGGCTGCCGGTCTGTTGACGGTGGCCCAAGCGGCCGCCAACCAGACCGAAAGCCGGGCCGCCTTGGAAGCTGCAGCGGACCTGCCCCACGCGCCCAACGCCTCCGTACCCGGGCCCTGGGACCGACATCGCGGGGCGGGTACGGAGGAGGTCGGCGACACGCAGTTCGATCGCGATCAGCTGTCCGCGATGCTGGTCGATCTCAACACGGTCCCTGCGGGCTTCAACGCGCACCCCAAGATTCGACGATTGTTACAAGACCGCGTGGAGCGGGTCCGCAAGGGCATGTCCCTGGACTGGGCGCTGGCCGAGATGGCTGCTTTTGGCACGTTGGTGCTCCAAGGCCATGGCGTGCGACTGTCTGGGCAAGACAGCGGTCGCGGCACGTTTTCCCATCGTCACGCCGTGCTCGCCGACGTGGTGAACGGTCGCGAGATCTACCCGCTTTGTGCGCTCGGGCCGGGGCGCTTTGTCTGCGTCGATTCGTCGCTGTCAGAGGCGGGCGTGCTCGGATTCGAATTGGGCTACGCGATGAACGCCCCGAACTACCTCGTGATGTGGGAAGCACAGTTTGGCGACTTCACGAACGGCGCTCAGGTCCTCATCGACCAGTTCCTCACGGCCACAGAGCAGAAATGGGGGCGGTTGTGCGCGCTCACGTTGCTGCTGCCTCATGGCTACGAGGGACAGGGGCCGGAACACAGTTCCGCGCGCTTGGAACGCTTTCTTCAACAAGGCGCTGAAGACAACATTCAGGTCATGAACCTGTCTACACCTGCGCAGTTGTTCCATGCCCTTCGGCGCCAGGTGCGGCGGCGGGCACGAAAGCCGTTGGTGTTGATGACGCCGAAGAGCGGGCTCCGCCATCCGGAGGCGGTCTCCAGTCTCGACGAGTTTGCGACGGGCGCCTTTGCGCCTGTGCTCGACGACACCACCGTCGATCGCGCGGCCGTGCGCAGGGTCGTGTTGTGTTCGGGCAAGGTGTTTTTCGACCTGTCCGCGGCGCGGAGGGAGCGTGGGGTCAGCGACGTCGCTTTGGTTCGCGCAGAACAACTTTTCCCGTGGCCTGCGGTTGCCTTAGAGGCGGTGCTTGCCGGGTACCCTGGCGCTGCTGAAATCGTCTGGTGCCAAGAAGAGCCGAAGAACATGGGGGCGTGGCCCATGTTGGCGGCGGGCTGGTTCGATGGACCTTTGCCCGGCGGGCGCAGACCTCGCTATGTCGGCCGTCCAGCTGCAGCTGCGCCCTCTACGGGCTCCCACAAACGCCATGTTGCAGCGCAGGAGGCGGTTGTCGCCGAAGCGCTGCGTTTCTGAGGGGAGGGACGATGATCGACGTTGTGATTCCGCGGATCGGAGAGTCCATTCAGACGGTGATTCTCGCTCGGTGGCTGAAACAGCCGGGCGAGGCCGTTGCTGAGGGTGAGGCGATCGTGGCGATCGACAGCGACAAGGCCAGTCTGGACGTCCCGTCGCCAGCCGGTGGTGTGTTTCGGGAACGGTTGGCCGCAGACGGCGACGAGGTTGCGATCGGCGCGATCGTCGGGCGAATCGAACCCGGTGCGGTCGCCACTGCACCGGTTGCGCCGGTGGTTGAGGTGGCGGAAGTGCGCGCGGGTCCTGCGGCGAGGCAAGCGGCGAGCGAACAGGGCATTGTGCTGACGGAAGTCTCGGGATCCGGACCGCGCGGTCGGGTCGTGAGCGCCGATCTTTCGCGACCGCAGCCGGTGGTAGTCCACAAAGCACCGGTGCAGGTGCCAACAGACACGGTGACCGGAACGCGGCGGGTTCCAATGAGCCCGCTGCGGCGTACGATTGCCCGGCGGTTGCTGCAGGCGACGCAACAAACGGCGATGCTCACGACCTTCAACGAGGTCGATCTGAGCCGTGTCGTGGCGCTTCGCAAGGCGTACCAGGACGATTTCGTGAAGCGCCACGGCGTGAAACTCGGGTTCATGGGCTTCTTCGTCAAGGCGGCGATCGACGCACTGAAGGCTTTCCCGTCGGTCAACGCGGAGATCGACGGCGACACCCTCGTGTTCAAGGACTTTTGGCACATCAGCGTGGCCGTGTCGGGGCCCAAAGGACTTGTGGTACCGGTGATTCGCGACGCCGATCGCCTTGGTTTCGCCGAGACGGAGAAGGCCATCGCCAAGCTGTCCGAGAAGGCGCGTGAGAACAAGCTTTTGCCGTCGGACTTCGAGGGCGGCACGTTCACGATCAGCAACGGTGGCGTGTTCGGTTCGATGATGTCTACGCCGATCCTCAATCCACCTCAGAGCGGGATCCTCGGGATGCACGCGATCATCGATCGTCCTGTGGGTGTCGACGGGCAGGTGGTGTTGCGTCCGATGATGTACTTGGCGCTGTCCTATGATCATCGGATCATCGACGGCCGCGAGGCGGTGGGCTTCCTCGTACGCGTCAAACAGTGTGTAGAAGCACCCGATCGGATCCTGCTCGACGTGTGACGCGCGCCACTTGTTGGGGGCATGAGCAGGTGTGCCAACGACCGCTCGCACCCCTAGGTGCACGATTGAAGGCCCGTCTTGTAAGTCCTTCGTGGGGAAGGCTGGACGGCGTGCGGTAGTTTCGGGTAAACAGGCGTCGCAGATCGCCCTCACGAGGGCGGATCACTGGGTCCCAAAGACCCCAACCCTTGGGGGAGCAACGTGAATCAGATCGCGGTTCGGGCCAAGAAGACGGCCAGTTTCGGTGTGTTGGCGGCGGTGTTGTGTGCCCCGTCGATCGCCATGGCGGCTGGCTATTCGGCTGACGTAGAGTTCATTCGACCGACCTTTGGGTACGGTTCGTTTCATGGCACCGCGGTTCCGATGGCGAAAGAGGCCCTGGCCTTCCGCTACGGTTCGGTGTTGCAGTACGAGATGAACCCGGTCACGCTGTTCAATGCGCTGTCCGAGTTGGAAGAAGGCGCCGTCGTTACCAACAGGGTCAACGTGAACTTGGGCGTGTCGTTCGACCTGTCGGAACGGGTCACGCTTCACGCCTTGGTGCCATCGGCCTTCAACTTTGGTTCCGAGGTCGCACCCTTCGCGGCGGACGGCTTTGGCCTGTCGGACGTCGGCATCGGTGGGCAAGGCATCCTGGTAAAGACACCTTCGGAGGTGTTCAACCTCGGCATCCGCGCGGGCCTCGTCCTTCCCACGGGTCGGGCGGACGCCTACATGTCGGAATCCGGCTTACGAACCAGCGAGGGTTTGCTCGCGATGGTGCAGTTCGGCCCTTTGCGGGTGGCGACCGATGCGGGCGTCATGACGCGCAAGGCCGTGGAGACGGACGAAGACTTCAACTTGAGCCACGAGTTCCAGTGGAACAACGGCGTGCGGGTTGGCCTACCGGCAGCCACGCGGACGGCGTTCACGGCGCAGTTGATGTCGCGCAACGTGCTCAACGACTTCCTCGCCGGAGGTGCCGAGAACGCGCTTGAGCTGTTGGGCGGTGTGCAGGTTCTGCCCGTGGAGAACGTCGTCGTAGACGTGGGCGCCGGACGCGGGCTCACCGAGGGCTATGGCACGACCGACTTCAGGTTGCTGGCGGCTGTGACCATCCAACGCGTGCCGCCGCCGCCGCGCCCGATCATCGAGACGGTGGACGTGCCTCCTCCGCCGCCGCCTCCTCCGCCTCCTCCCGTGATCGACGAACCCGAAGCGCCTCCGGTCTTCGAAGAGAACGTGCTGGCAATCCTGACGCTGGGCGAAATCAAGATCAAAGACCAGTTAGAGTTCGTGGTCGATACGAACATCCTCAAAGACTACTCGCGTCCTCAGTTGCAAGCCGTGGCAGACATCATCAACGGCGATGCGACGCTTGGGCACATCGTCATCGAAGGCCACGCCTCCAAAGAGGGTTCCTTCGAACACAACTACACGCTGGCCGAATCGCGTGCCCGTCGCATCTGGGAAGAGCTGATGGTGATGGGCGTTCACCCCGACCGCGTGAGCTACCGCGGTATGGGCGAGGTCGTCACCTTGCCGGACTTCCCGGGAGAAGACGAAGATTCGTTGCAGAAGAACCGGCGCGTGCTCTTCAAAATCGTGCATTACTACGACGACATCGCGGACATGCCGGACTACCCGGCCCAAGTGGTATTGCCGTGGAACGGCGCAACCGGCGGCATCATCCAGCCCAAGAAGCCAGAGGTTCCGAAGGAAGAGAAGCCGGAAGAAGAGAAGGACGAGTTCGACCAGTTTGAAGTTCAAGGTGCCAAACCCCCCGAGGGCCCTGCCCCGGAGGAAGGCAAGAAGTGACAGTCAGCGCAAGCTGACGTGGAGTGACGATGCGGCAATTCGGATCGGGGACTGTGGCGATGGTCTTGGGTTGCCTGTGGGCATCACAGGCCAGCGCCCAAGAGGTGGCGATCTATGGCGCGGCATCTGATCCCACGTGGAATCTGCTGACCCACGACATCGTCACGTGCACGGAAGAGTTCGGCAACGTCGATTACTACGACGTGAGCGCGTTCACGCCCGACCTCGGCCACCTGCAGAACTACCACGCGGTCCTCGTCTACAGTGACAAGCAGTTCGCTGATGCCATCACGTTTGGCGACGTGCTGGCGGACTACGTGGAGGGTGGCGGAGGCCTTGTCTTGGCCGCCGGAACGATGGCGACTGGCCAGAACGCGTTGCAAGGGCGAATCGTGTCGGATGGACTCATCCCGGCCGCAATGGGTCCCATGGTCTCCCCGGGCGGGAACTTAAGCCTGACGGTACTTCCTGGCTATGAGTGGCTTCCAGGGCAGATTGCCGGCCACCAGTTGGTCTATGGTGTGAATTTCGTGGATTTGGGCGCGGAGTCCATTCACGTGCAGGGCCTCGTCCCCGTGGCCGATACTGTCGTGCCGGCGGAGTGGAGCAACGGCGAACCCGCCATCATCGGGTGGGAGCCTGCGGACCCGCTGTGGGGCCGGGTCGTCATCGTGAACTTGTTCCCGGCGGACGGTTGGGCGGGCGACGTGGACCGCATCATGTCGCAGGCGCTGCTGTGGGCCCAGCGTTACGAGAAGCCGGCGGGCACCTGCTACAACACGGACATCTATCAGGATCTGAATTGCAATTTCGTCGAAGAGAGCGAGGAGTTCCTCATCGACGTGACAGACCCTTTGTGCGCGGCAAACGTTGATCCGCTCACGGGCCTGCCCTATCCTACCAACGACTATTACTACAATTACTTTGAGTTCGGTTGCACGTACTTCATCGGCGATCACGACGTAGACGGCGACTTGCTCGTGGGCCTTGATCCTCTCGCGGGCCTGGGCATCGTATCCATTTACACGCCAGACGGAAATCCCGCTTCGACCGCGCTACTGACCTGCGACAATTGTTTGTATGAGTACAATCCTGACCAGGCGGATATCGATTGTGACGGCGCTGGCGACCTGTGCGACAACTGTCTATACGTAGCGAATCCGGATCAGTTTAACGACGACGGGGACTGTTGGGGTAACGATTGCGACAATTGCATGTTCACCGACAATATCGACCAGTCCGACCTCGATTTCGATAATGTAGGCGACGTGTGCGACAATTGCATTTTTACCTTCAACCCCGACCAGTCCGATAGTGATGGAAGCTACCCCGATCTGGATTTCTACGGGGACGCCTGCGACAATTGCCCAGAAATCCTCAACCCGGGTCAAGGCGATAGCGATTTTGACGGCGTCGGCGACTACTGCGACAACTGCGTTCTTGGCGTCAACCCTGGCCAGCAGGACGCGGATGCCGATGGAATCGGCGACAGTTGCGATGCTTGCCCGTTTGAGGCGGGCGTCAACCAGGATGACGGTGACGGCGACGGTGTCGGCGACGACTGCGACGTGTGCCCCACGATTGAGGACCCGGAACAGCCCGACGAAGATGTCGATGGCACCGGGGATTCGTGCGACAATTGCCCCTTCAACTTCAACGGCGAACAAGACGACGCCGACGGTGATTTTGTGGGAGACGCCTGCGACCGTTGCCCGTTCGTAGAGGATGACCAAGCCGACGGAGACGGCGATGCCGCGGGCGATGCCTGCGACAACTGCCCCGAGTTGGCCAACGGGGATCAACTCGACGGCGACGAAGACGGCTTCGGAGACAGCTGCGATTGGTGTCCCCATACCCCCGACGAGTACAACCTCGATGGGGATCGCGACACGGTGGGCGATGTGTGCGACAACTGCGTGGAGATGGCCAACGTCGACCAGGCGGACGAAGATGGCGACGCGGTGGGTGACCTGTGCGACGTTTACGAGTTGCGCGGCGGTGGTGTCATTCACAAGACCAATGAAAGCGCTTGTGACAACAGCGGAAACTCGGGTGTGGGCTGGCTGACCTTGACTTTGTCCTTGGCCCTGGCGCGCCGTCGTCAGAAGGAGGCCTGATGCGCAGCGCGATTGTCTCGCTGGTAGTACTGCTCGCACCTTCGGGTGCGTGGGCGCAGGATCTCGACGTCGCTTTTCTTGCCGCTCTCCCGGATCCTGCGTGGAACGAAGAGGTGCGCGACAAGGTCATGTGCACGCAGCTCTTCCACCGGATTGATTTGTTCGACATCGAAACAACGATGCCGACCTTAGAGCAATTGGAAGAATACGACGCGGTCATGGCGTTTACGGCGGCGACCAATCCTTCGTTGGATGGCGTAGCCTTGGGCGACATTCTCGCCGACTATGTGGCACAGGGCGGTGGGTTGGTGCTCGCCGGCGGCGCGATGGCGTCGAATTCGGCGTTGAGCGGTCGCCTGATTTCGCAGAATTACGTGCCCGTCACCTACGGCACCATGGTGGCGTTCGGTTCGAACCAGACCGTGTCCATTGTGGAGGCGTACGCATTCTCGCCGGGTCCAAGGGGCCCATCGGATCCGGGTCCAATCCGGGGCCACGATGCGATTAATGGCGTCAATGAAATTGATGGTGGGGCGACGTCCTGGCAGGTCACAGGCATGACCGTGCGTGCCCCGGGCATCGAACTCGCGACGTGGTCCAACGGCGAGCCGGCGGTGGTCGTGCTGGAGCCCCCTTCGCTCGACTTTGGGCGCGTCGCTGTGGTCAACCTTTACCCGCCGTCAGACGACAGCGATGCCGATCTGTGGGACGAAGGAACCGACGGCGAGTGGATGATGGGGGCTGCCCTGGCGTGGACTGCACGCTTCGACAAGGGCGTGGATTTTTGCCAGAATTTCTCTTTGTCGCAAGACCTCAACTGCAACGGCATTGACGTGTCGCTCGAGCAGACCATCGACAATTCGTCGGATGAGTGTCAGGGCAATGTAGACCCGTTGACGGGCCTGCCGTACGACAACAACGACTATTATTGGGACTATTTCCGATGGGAGTGTGGTTTTCTGACTGACGTCGCCGGCTACGACGTAGACGGCGATGGCCTCGGGCAAGGAAACCTCTCTGTGCCATGGGAGACCCCTGGCGGTGGAAGCATCGCGGTAATCCTGGCGTGCGACAATTGTGGCGGCGACTACAACCCCACGGGCGATGACCTGGATTGCGACGGACTCGGCGATCTTTGCGACAACTGCGTGTGGGTCGCAAATCCGATGCAAGCGGCGAGCGACGGCGACTGTTTCGGCGACGATTGCGACAATTGCTTGTTCGTTGAGAATCCAGACCAATACGACGACGACGCTGACGGCGAGGGCAACGAGTGCGACAACTGCGATGACGTCCCGAACCCGGGCTACCCCGTCGGTTGGGGCTACCAAGCAGACGCGGACGGCGACGAGGCTGGCGATGCGTGCGACAACTGTTTGTTGGCTTCCAACGGTTCGCAAATCGACCAAGACGGCGACGGACTTGGGGATGAGTGCGACAACTGTCCGCTGGACGAGAATCCGCCGGACAGCGAGGGCGTTCAGGAAGACAGCGACGAAGATGGCGTGGGCGACCTGTGCGACACGTGTCCTGGCGTGCAGTCCTCGGATCAGACGGATCAGGATGGAGACGGTGTGGGTGATGCGTGCGACGTGTGTCCCACCATTCCCGACTACAACCAGGACGATGACGACCTGGATGACGTAGGCAATGTGTGCGACAATTGCCCGTCCTACGGCAACGACGAGCAGACTGACTACGATGAAGACGGTGTCGGCGACGTGTGCGATGTGTGCCCGTTGGACCCAAATCCTGGGCAATCAGACTCAGACGGCGATGCACTCGGCGATGTGTGCGACAACTGTCCGAGTGTCGACAACTCGGATCAGGGTGACGTAGACGAAGACGGCTTCGGCGATGAATGCGATTGGTGCCCGCGGGTAGGCTTTGTTGAAGGCGAGGGGACCGACACCGGCTACGTCGACGAGAACCTCGATCAGGATCGGGACACGGTGGGCGACGTCTGCGACAACTGTCCGTTCCTTCCCAATGGGAATCAGGCCGACGCAGATGGTGACGGCCTTGGTGACGTGTGCGACGTGTTGGCCATCCGCGGCGGTGGGTCACTCACCAAAGGGGGTTGTGACCACACGGGCGGCGGACCCGTCCTGTGGACGGTCGGCGTCGCGCTGGCGTTCGGGCTCCGTCGCCGCTCAGCTACAACTCTCGCTGACTGACCAACCGCCCGCCGCGGTAAATGCGCTCGCGGTCTGGCACACCCTCGGGGGTGAAGTCGATCCAGGTGCCGTCTTGGTCGCCAAGGATGTAGGCCCCTTCGACGCGGGTCAGGTCCTCCGTCCAGAAAGTCCACGGTCCGTTTTCCACGCCGTCCACGTATTGGCCTTCGTTCATTCGGTCGCCTGATGGATGAAAGCTGGTCCACACGCCATCTTTCATTCCGCGAATGTAGGTGCCCTGCGTTTGCGGTTTGCCGTTGGGGTACCAGTGCAGCCATGTTCCGCTGCGCTCATTGTCGAGCCAGTCCCCGGTGAATGCCCGCACTTCGTTGGCGTGCCACCCGATCGAAGGGCCTTCTCTGCGCCACTGGCCGTTGGCCAATTGGCGTCGACACCACACTTCTAAGCCCACGGGCGGCGCGTGGCCGGCTGGCGTCGTGCCCTCAGGGCACACCAGATCCGGATGCGGAGAGGGCGGAGGTCCGGGTGGCGGGGGTGGAATCGGTTTCTTGCAACTGGCCAATGCGATTGCAAGCGTGAGGATGATGCGGTAGCTGCTGCGGTCCAACGAGGTCGCTCCATGAGGGGCAGGGTTGCGCGGTTCGGTTTTGCCCTTGTCGGGGTGCTTCTATCCAAAACCGCAGCGGCCGCCGATCGTTCCTTGGCGGACGCAGAGGTTCGAGGGCACACGTCCGTAGAGTCTGTGTCCCCAGGGGAGGCGCCTGCGTTCGCTTTGGTCGGTGGCACCGTCATGACCGCGGCGGGTACGGTGTTTTCGCCAGGGTACGTGATCGTGCGAGATGGCCGGATCTTCGCAGTCGGAGAGGGATCGCCGCCGCGATCCGACGCCGTCAGAGAGATCGACGTCACGGGGCAGTTCGTCACGCCGGGCCTGATCGACACCCACAGCCACCTCGGCGTGTACCCGTCGCCCCCAGGACGGGGCCATGGGGACGGCAATGAGGCCAGTGCGCCGACCACCGCGGGTGTGTGGGCAGAGCACAGCCTTTGGCCCCAGGATCCCGGATTTGGGTTGGCGCTCCAAGGTGGTGTCACGGCAATGCAAATCCTACCCGGGTCCGCAAACTTGATCGGCGGTCGCGGCTTCGTCATCCAGAACGTGCCGACGCGCGGCTCACGCGCGATGCGTTTCCCCAACGCCCCAGACACAATCAAGATGGCCTGCGGCGAGAATCCAAAGCGGGTGTACGGCGAAGAACGACACGGCGCGCCCTCGACCCGGATGGGCAATCTGCGCGGCCAGCGCGAGGCCTTTCTCGATGCGGAAGCGTACGAGGCCTCTTGGGATTTGTATGAGGAGGGCGTTGGGAAAGAGCCTCCGAAGAAGGGCGGTCCCCCGGACGCCGGCAAAGCCCCGGACCGAGACCTCGACAAAGAGACGCTGGTAGCGGTCATGCGCGGCGACATCCTGCCCCAAATCCATTGCTACCGGGCCGACGACATGCTCGCGATGCTGCAGCTTGCTGACGAGTTTGGTTTCTCCGTGCGGTCGTTCCATCATGCGTTGGAAGCCTACAAGATCGCGGACATTCTGGCGCAGAAGGGTGTCGCGGTTTCTACCTGGGCGGACTGGTGGGGGTTCAAGTTGGAGGCCTGGGACGGAATCCAGGAAAACCTCGCTCTGGTCACCGTGGCGGGTGGCCGGGCGATCGTGCACAGCGACTCCAATGTGGGGATCCAGCGACTGAACCAAGAAGCCAGTAAGGGCCTTACAACAGGGCGACGGATGGGGCTCACGCTCACCGAAGATCAGGCGCTGAAGTGGGTGACCCTCAATCCAGCGTGGGCGCTCGGGATCGACGACCAGACAGGTTCCATCGAGGTGGGCAAACGGGCGGACCTCGTCGTGTGGGATCACCATCCGTTTTCGGTGCTCGCGCTGGCCACCCGCGTGTGGGTAGAGGGCAGGCTTCGTTTCAATGTGACCGAGGGCTCGGATCCGAGCGATTTTGAATTGGGGACGGAGCTTTGATCGCCGCACTTGTGATTTCGGCAGCGCACGCCGCGTGCACGGTACTGGTGGGTGCCAGTGTGCATTTGGTCGATCGCGTGGTCGCCGACGGCGTGGTCGTTATCGTCGATGACAAGATTGCGGCTGCAGGGTCAAAGCCCGCGGGTCTGGACCTCAAATCGGGAGCGAAATTCCAGGGCGTGGTGTGTGAACGCATCGATGCCGTTGGGCGCCATGTCACGGCGGGGCTCGTGGAGGTGTCGTCGCAGCTGGGCCTGTACGAAATCGGCCTGGAAACGGGCACCCATGACGACGACCCGGGTGGGGATGCAATTCGCGCGTCGTTTCGCGTCGTCGATTCGTACAACCCGGACTCGGCGGTCATCCCGATCCAGCGGGTCGCTGGCGTCACTTTGGCGGTCACCAATCCCGCCAGTGCGCGACTCGGAGGACTTTCGGCGCTCGTGTCGTTGGACGGCGCGACGCAAGCGGAAACCGTGGTTCTACCCGGTGCGTCCATGGTTGCGTCGATCGGAGGTCCGTCGAGTGCGGTCGCGCTGATGGAGTTGCGCGAAGTGTTCTCGGCGGCGCGGGAGCAAGCGGCCCGTCGGCGTCCCGTGTACGAAGTCGATTCCCCCGCAGCGTATGGCGCCTCTGCGCTCGACCTTGCGGCCCTGGCGCCGGTGCTGTCAGGTGACCTCCCGCTGGTCATTTCAGCGAACCGCGCGTCTGATATCGAAGCGCTGTTGGCATTCGCCCAGGCGTGGAAGGTACGGCTCGTCATCAGCGGTGGGGCAGAAGCCTGGCGCCTTGCCGGGCCGTTGGCTGCGGCCGGTGTGCCCGTGATCGTCGATCCGATGTCATACGGGCCGGGTGGTTTTGACGAGCTGCGCGCGCGTGCCGACAACGCTGTGTTGCTGCATGCCGCTGGTGTTCCCCTGATCCTGTCTACGTTTGGCACGCATCAAGCGCGCACGCTGGCCCAAGTGGCAGGCAATGCCGTTCGGGCGGGCCTCGACCCTACTGTGGCGCTCACGGCCATTACGGCGACGCCGGCCCAGGTATTCGGTGCACCGGATCGGGGTCGTTTGGTGGCGGGGGCGGTAGCGGACGTGGTCTTGTGGTCTGGGACACCGCTGGAGTTGTCGAGTGTACCGGACGCGGTGTGGGTGGAGGGACGACGGACGTCGATGTTGACACGTCAAACGCTCCTTCGCGATCGGTATCGGACCCTGCCGGGGACCCCCAGGCCACCCAACCCCGTGCCGTGATGTGGGCGTGGCTCGCTTGTGGCACGCCTGGACTTACGCCTGCGGGGGTCGATGGCGTTCAGGCTGTGCCGTGGACGCCGTCGCTGCCTATGTCATCGGAGTTCGGGACCCATCGAGGGCTGACGCCGTTTCGTACGATTGTTCATCTTCATTCGCCGTGGTCCCACGATGCGTGTGACGGCGTCCCGCTGATCGACGGACAGCCGGACCCGGCCTGTGTCGACGACCTCAGGGCCGCGTTGTGTACGACGCGGGTGGATGTGGCGTTCTTGACCGACCACCCGGAACATGCGGCCTTCCAGTCCTATGGCGCGCTGTTCCACGAACAGCCCGGAGACGTGGTTGAAGACGGTGCCAACCGCATCACCTGTGAGGACGGTCATTCCGTTCGACTGAAACCAGGCATTGAAGACGAGCTCATGCCCATTGGGCTGGATCGTCACGTGTCAGAGGACAGCGCAGTGAACGACGCCGTGTACAATTCCGGCGAGCCCAGTGCGATTGCCGACGAGATCGACGCAGGGGCGGTCGTCCTACTGGCCCATACGGAGCAGCGGGACCGCGCCACGTTGGAAGCACAACAAGACGCGGGGTTGACCGGCGTCGAGTTGTTCAATTTGCACGCGATGTTTGACCCCGACATTCGGGAAGAGGCGTTTGGCCTGGATGGGCTCGGTTGGGTGACCGACATCGCGCCGTTTACCGACCCCGAACAGACCACGGAGCCGGATCTGCTGGTGTTGGGCGTGTTGGCCGAGCAGACGCCTAGCCTCGCCCATTTGGATGCCTTGGCGGCGCGAGGGCACATCGTGGGCGTAGCCGGCACGGATGCCCACCAAAACGTGCTTCCGATCCTGCTCAAAGACGGTGAGCGCGGCGACAGCTATCGACGCATGCTGCGCTGGTTCAGCAACGTTGTGTTTGCAGAGACGGCGGACGGTGTGGAAGCGGCTCTTGCGGCAGGTCAGGTCGCTGTCGCATTTGAAATCTTGGGGACCCCGGTCGGCATCGACTTCACCCTAGACAGCCCCGAAGGTGTCGTAGAAATGGGTGGCGAAGGCGGCGAGGGCCTGTTGTGGGTGGGGTGCCCGACGGTATCGTCATCGTCGCCGTCGGATGGAAATGTTCCGGAGATTCTGACGACGGTGTTTCGGGATGGGGTCGCGTGGCGGGAGGGTTGCGGCGTGTGGGAGACGGAGGGCCCAGCTGTGTACCGCGTGCGCCACGACATCGTTCCTGAGCACCTTCGGGTGTTCTTAGGGGAGGACCCAGACCCGTGGATTCATCCGTGGCCGTGGGTGTACACGAATCCCATCTGGGTCCGCTAGTGCTAGTCTACGCGACGGCGCGACGTTTCGCCCTGTCCTCGCGTTTCGCCCGATCGTTCGTCTCCCGGTCGGTGTCTTTGTAGGGCACTCGGGTGCGCATGACCCAATCGAAACCGGGCCACGTCACGCACCAGTTCGTGTCTTGGTCCGTGCCCATGTGGTGGTCGTAATGCCAAGGCAGGTAGCGCCGTCCCCACTCCGGCCGGGTGTGTGAGAGTCGATGCAGCACGTAGTAGGTGCAGATGCTGGTCCACACCCCGAACACGTAGCCGGGTGACCACCCAAGCAGCGGCGCCTGGCTGATGGCGGCGAACAACAACGCGCCGGCCTCTTTGCCCTGCGCGTGCCAGCCGAACGTGGTGCGTTCGTAGTCAGCGTCGATCATGTCGTGACGGCGGGCCGCGTTGTGGTGTTCATGGAAATGAAAAGACCAGAAACTCGCGCGATTTTTCCCACGGCCATGAAGCCAGAACCGATGGATGAACCACTCACCTACATTGGCGACGAGCAGCCCAAGAACGAAACTCCACATGGTCGCTCCAGAAAAATGACGAGCGTGTCATATTTGACGTAGCGCAGCCGCTTTGGGTTGTCGAGCGAAACGATCAGGGCGCAGCAATTGGCAATTGGGTGCGTTTCACGACCTTTGTCGCGATGAGGAACAAACCGACGCCGACCACGCCAAGGACCGCCTCGGCGTACAACATCGCGCTGGCGCCGTAGGCGTCAGCAACGACCGCGAGCAGCATGCCCAGCCACCAAATGGGGAAGTTGCTGAGCGAGGCGTAGAGGTTGTATTTGGTCGCTGCGGAGCCCTGACCCATGGCGTTGAGCACGGTGGCGGTGAAGGCCGCGTACGCGAGTCCGACGCCAAAGTTGTAGACCGCCGAACAGGCAACAAAAGCCGACACGGATTTCGGCACCAGCCCCATCCCGGCCGCAGCGGCAGCGAGCAGCAGGCCGAACCCAGCGTACGCTGTGCGCGGGGGAATTCGATCGCACAACCACCCGCCTACGAGGCATCCTCCTGCCATGATGACGCCAGCCAGCGCGCCCTGCATGAGCGCGACCTCGACGTCGCCTGCACCCCATTCCGCCGCGACCGCGGCTTGGGTCAAGACGCCGCTCGCGGCGCCGGTGCCGACGGGCAAGAAACAGAGGATTCCGGCGAGCAAACCGCCCTGCGTCTTGAAGATCACGGCAACGTCGCCGACGACCTTTCGCACGGCGCCCACAGGTCCGCCCGGCACGCGATGTGGGGGCGGGTCGGGAAGGGTGCGTAAGGCAAAACCGCAGGCGAGGAAGATGAGGCCCATGAAGGCGCCCGCCATCCATGGGCTCGGCAAGACCTGGAGGAGGACGAGGCCCAAGCCCCCGCCGATGCCGTTTCCGCCCAGGTTTCCGACCTGGAACCAGCCTGCCGCGCGACCCTGTTGGTCTGGGGGCGTGGCGAAGGCCATGATCGCCTCGACGCTCATGCCAACGGCCGAGTTGACGAAGGAACCGAGCGCCACGATGCCGAGCAGCAGCGGGAGGTTTTCCGCATTGACGGGGAACGCCGCGAGCCCGAGCACGGCCAAGGCGCTCAGCCCTGTGGACAAGCGGTACCAGCGTTTTGGGGTCAGCGTGACGTCTACAGCGGGCGCCCACGTCCACTTCAGCCAGGAGATGAGCAACTGCGTCGCACCGAAGGCCGCCCCTTCGGTGATGGTGAGCCCATTTCGCGTGGCCAGAAAGGTCATTGCGACCGTAATGAAGCCGCCAAGCGCCCCGAACGGGAAGTAGAGAATCGCGTAGATGGCAGGGTGAGGCAGTGGTTTCACGACGGTGGGTCCAGGGACCGAACCCCATAACGGGCGGGCGTGGGAGGCCGCGTTAGCGGGGCGCCCCTTCCCCTGGAGTTGTGATGGCAAACCCGCGCGTGTTCTTCGATATTCAAATTGGTGGGCGTGATTCCGGCAGAATCGTGATGGAGTTGCGTGCGGATGTCGCGCCGAAAACGGCCGAGAACTTCCGCGCGTTGTGCACCGGTGAACCTGGCTTTGGCTTCAAAGGGAGCAGTTTCCATCGCGTCATTCCAGAGTTCATGCTGCAAGGTGGTGACTTCACCAACCACAACGGCACGGGCGGCAAGAGCATCTACGGCACGAAATTCGCGGATGAAAACTTCACGCTCAAGCACACGGTTCCCGGCCTTTTGAGCATGGCCAACGCAGGCCCCAATACCAATGGATCGCAGTTCTTCCTCACGACGGTTGCGTGCAGCTGGCTCGACGGCAAACACGTCGTGTTTGGGTCAGTCGTTGAAGGCATGAATGTGGTGAAGGCCGTGGAGGCCGTCGGGTCTCGTTCTGGACAAACCCGCGAGAAGGTCACAATTGCGGATTGTGGCGCTATCTAGGCGCCAGGCCCCATCCCCCGCCTCCGGGGGTTTCGACGCGGACGCGGTCGCCCGGCTCGAGTTGAACCGGTTGACCGTCCCATTCACGCCAGCGTCCAGCCACGCGGACTGCGTCGGAACCGAGCTTGCCGTCGCTGCCGCCTGCAGCGCCCGGCGGCGCCCGCCTCGTCGCCAACAACGCAGCCGTGGTGGGCGCGAGCACCTCGATCTCGCGCACCAGGCCCATGCCTCCGCGATGGAAGCCGTCGCCTTCGGAGCCGGGTCGCAACGCGAACCGGACGACTCGCAGGGGCAATCGCGCTTCAATGACCTCGACGTCCGTGGCTTTGGTATTGGTGAGGTGAACCTGCCGACCAGAGACGCCAGGGCCCCGCTCGCTGGCACCTCCGCCTCCGCCCACTGTTTCGTACAGGCTCCAGCCGACGCCACCCAGCGTCAGGTTGTTCATCGTGCCTTGGCTTGCGGCCCGTCCTTCGAGACAGCGAAGCAGCAGGTCCACGATGCGTTGGCTCGTCTCTACGTTTCCGCCGGCCACTGCGGCGTCCTCCGGTGGGTCGAGGATGGAGCCGGCCGGGATCACGAGCACGACCGGTTCGAGCGCGCCCTCGTTGAGTGGGATTGGGCGGCGGACGACGACCCGAAGGGCGTACAAGACCGCGGCGCGTGTCACGGCGCGCGGGGCGTTGAGGTTTCCCCGATGCGGACCGCCGGACCCAGTGAAGTCCAGCTTGAGGCGGTGCGCGTCCGAGGTCACGTGGAGGCAAAGAGGCACACCATCGATGACGTCAGTCGCAGAGACATCCAAGGGGCCGCGCTCCCGGAGGTAGTCTGCGACGCTGTCGGCGGCTGCGGTTCGCAGGTGACCCATCCACGCCTCGATCAGGTGTGGGGGCCCGAGCGCGCACAGGCGTGTTGCGGCGACCCGGTTTGCTGCAACCTGGGCGAGCAGGTCAGCGCGCACGACGTCGGGTTGGCGGACCTGGGCGAGCAGGTGGGCCAGCGCTGGTTCGTCGTCAAGACGCACGTGCCGGATGGCGATGCCTTCCTGGGCAAGAGAGGTCGCGTGGGGCGGCATCGACCCTGGGGTAAGCCCTCCGACGTCGACGTGGTGGCCCCGACAGGCCACGAACCATCGCCGTCCGCCCGAGACGACCGTTGTGGTCACAGTCAAATCCGGCAGGTGGCTCCCGCCGGCGACCGGATGGTTGCACAACCAGGCGACACCAGGTTCTGGGTCCGGCACGGTTCGCAGCAAGTCGCGCACGGTTTCGCCCATGGCGCCGAGGTGCACGGGCACGTGCGGCGCGTTGGCCACAAGGTGTCCCTCTCCGTCGAAGATCGCACAGGAAAAGTCCAGGCGTTCCCGAATGTTCACGGATTGTGCCAGCCGACGGAGAACGGCCCCTGCTTCTTCGGCAGCGACCATGAATCGGCTGGCCCACACCGCAAGGCCGTGCGGCGTGCAAACCCCGCGGGGTGCCGGTCGCTCGCCGGCCGGGTTCTCTAGCCACAACAGGCCGTCGCGCCGCTGCGCCACCCACCCGGTCGGGACGTGGACGCTGGTCGTCGGGGACCGGATCAGACTGGGGCCGGACACAGCGTCGTCGCTCAGACCCCACGGGTCTGTGGGTTGGGCTGAGGCGACAACCGTCGGCTCAGAAACGCGCACGATCGCGTCTACGACTTCTACGAGGGCGTCGCGCCGCATGCCGAAGGTTCCGACGTGCGCTTGGTGGAAAGCCTCCGTCAATGCGTCGGCATCATTCCCCTGCACCTCGAAGGGGGAATCCGTACCGAGTATTCTGCATGTGGCCGACCTGGAGGCTGGGCCCGACCCGGGAAGACCCCGGGCCAACAGGTCCCAAGCTGCGACGAGGCGGGGCCAGGCCTCGGGAAGTGTGCACCACACCGGCGCAGACGCGGTGTCGGTTCGGCGCGCGAGACTGAGCCCCCACGCGCTCAACACGCTGGCGAACGGGTGGACAAGTACGGTCCGAATTCCGAGTTTGTTGGCCGTTGCGGCGGCGTGCTGGCCGGCGGCGCCGCCGAAGGCGACCAAAACGAAGTCCGACGGATCTTCTCCAAACTCGGCGCACAGACGCTGGACGGCACGCGCCATCTGTTCGCGGCACAGGTCCACAATCTCGTCAGCCGGTGCGGGGAGCGCGATAGCGCCAGCGTTGAGCGGTGGGTCGAAGGCGGCGCCGTCGACGAGCCCGAGCGCCAGACCGGCATCTGTGACTGTGGGTGGACCGCCCCGACCGTAGCACTGAGGCCCTGGCGACGCGCCCGCAGACTGTGGCCCGACATGAAGCAACCGTCCATCGGAGGAGGCCACTGAACCGCCTCCGGCCGCGATCGTCTCGAGCCGAAGCATCGGACGTCGCACCCTCACGCCGCCTACAAGCGTATCGGCGGTCGCCATCGGCGGGCCGTTTCCCGTCAGCACGCAAACATCCGTACTCGTGCCTCCCATGTCCAAACCGATGACGCGGGTGAGCCCAGCGAGGTGGGCAACCTGAGCCACAGCGAGTACGCCTCCGGCGGGTCCGGACAGGATGGCATCGGGCGCTGTGAGGGAGCCAATCGGGGTGAGGCTTCCGTCGGAGCGCAGGGCGAGCGCGGAGCGGGGAATGCGGTCGCGCTCAATGGCGGCACGAAGAATCGGGGTGACGGCGGCATCGACGAGCGTGGTTTCCAGGCGTGCGAGGAATCCAACTGACGGAGAAACCGTATGGCCGACGACGATGTACAGTTGTGGATTGGCGGCGCGGATCTGTGCAGCGACCGCCAACTCATGGGCAGCGTTTCGATGGGAGTTGCACAACACGACCGCCACGGCGGCGATCCCTTCCAACGGCCACGATGTCGGTATCTGAAGCGGAGAGATCTCCTCGCCCTGGGCGTTGATTCGGCCGTCCACCTCGATCGTCCGCGCCGCGAGTGTGCGCGGAAGCGCGTGATCCGGGTCAAACAGCGACGGGCGAGTCATGTCGCCGATTCTTTCAAGGTCGGCGAACCCGGATGTGACGACCAGAAGGACCGGAACGATGTCATTCGTCAGCAGCGCATTGGTGGCCACTGTCGTGGCGAAGACCAACTCTCCGACGGCAAGATCGCCGAGCGCCACGGTGTCTGACGGCACCTTGCGAATGGTGAATCCAGCGTCGTCCTGTACGACAACATCTGTAAATGTGCCTCCGCGATCTGCGTACGTCCGGGTCATCGAAGTGCCTAACGTCGGAAAAGCGGTGGTCTGGAAGTTCGGACTTCCTACTATGGGTGTCGGGGGCGCCTTTGTTTTTGTTGGCCCTAATCGCGTGTGTGGAAGCTCCGACGGGTGTGAACAGCGCCGTCGAGCTGTCCGGGCCAATGCCGTGCGCGCAGCCTGGTGTGGGTTTTGACCAGGTCGGCATGGCAGTGGAGGAGGCGGATCCCTTCTCGTTGGCAAACGCCGGCGTGATTCTCGCTGACTTTGACGGCGACGACCGCCCCGAACTGGTCGCACTGGGTGTTTCACCGGCAATTGGGTGGTGGGATGGTTCCGGCTACGCGCTCGACACCACTGCACTTCCGGTGGGGTCCCTGAGCGGCGCGACGTCTGGGGCCGCGGCTGACATTGATGCGGATGGGGATCTCGACTTGGTCGTCGTTCGCGAGCGTGCACCGGTCGCGGTGATTCGTAATGACGGCGGCCAATGGGTCGACGTTTCTTCGGCCTCTGGCCTTCCTACGGACGCTCGAAATGCCACCGCGGCCGCGTTTGCAGATGCCGACGGAGACGGGGATCTCGATCTCGCGCTGGGCGCCTACGGCGATTCGGGGGCGGCGCCTGAAGGCGGGGGCGACGGCCTCAGCCTTTGGGAGAATGCGGGGGACGGTCGTTTCATCGACATCAGCGACCGATTGCCCGCGGAAGTTCGCGATGCCTGGGTGCTACAGGTCGGTTGGGCGGACCTCGATGGGGACGGAACGCCCGAGTTGTTGTCGATTCATGACTTCCCGTGGGTTCGCCCCTCAATGGCGTTGCGCCACAATGGGTCGGTGTGGGTGAATGCCTCGGTGACGGGTTTTCTGCCTAGTTTCTCTGGCATGGGCCTCGGTGTAGGCGACCTGGAAGGGGACGGCGTGCCTGACCTGTTGGTGCCTGGATTTGACGACGTCGCGTTATTGCGGCCGCTGCAAATGGCGGGAGAGCTGGTTTTTGTGGACCAAGCAGACGCCAAAGGCCTTGTGCCTCAGGCCGGCGCGGCTTGGTCTGCTCACCTCACCGACCTTGATGCGGACGGCTTCCTCGACGCGTTCACGTCGGTCGGCGCGTTTGGGGACGAGGGCGGTGGCGCAGGGGGCCGCCGCGATGCACTTTGGATGGGTCGCGAGGGTGGGTTTTCGCCGGTTGAGTCGGCGTCGGTAGGTTTGGGTGCGGTGGGTGCGGGTCGAGGCGCTCAGCTGACGGATGTCGACGGCGACGGCTGGACCGATGTCGTCGTGGCGGCCGTGGACAGCGATTGGACCTGCCACCGCAACGCTTGTAACGAAAACGGATGGATTCTCGTTCGACCCCGCATGCCGGATTCGGAGAACACGTTTGCCGTCGGCACCCGCGTGTGCGCGATCGCGGCAGGTTTCACCCACTGCGGGTGGGTCAATGCGGGCGGCAACGGCATGTTCGGCAGTGGGCCTCCTGAGGTTCACCTCGGGCTTGGCGCAGTAGACGTCGTGGACACGCTGGTCGTGTCGTGGCCCGATGGGACCGAGGACGTGTTTGAGGGCGTCACCGCGCGGCAGGTCATGACCGTGCGCAAGGTCGGCGCCTAGGCACCGCGGGTTGTGACCTAGCAGCCTGTCGGAGATTGCGCACCTACTGCGGGAGGCGATGCCATCCGCGGGACTTCGTCACGGGGACCCCACCCTCGGTCGGAGTGCGTCAAGCACGCCTTCCCTCGGGTTGCACCCCGTTCCTCGTCCGGCGGCGGCCTCACC
>CAMASI010000052.1 GCA_945861065.1 Klebsiella pneumoniae
AGGCCGTCGCAGGCGTGGTCGATTCCGTCGTACGGAATGTCCGGTGCACCTGGGTAGACGCTGGCGTCTAGGTCGTTGCAGTCGTCGACCAGCAAGAAACCGTCACCGTCAAGGTCGTCTTCGAGGCCGTCGCAGGCGTGGTCGATACCGTCGTACGGAACGTCGGGAGCGCCTGGGTAGACACTGGCGTCGAGGTCGTTGCAGTCGTCGACCAGCAAGAAACCGTCGCCGTCGAGATCGTCTTCCAGGCCGTCGCAGGCGTTGTCGATTCCGTCGTACGGAACGTCTGGCGCCTCTGGATGGATCGACGCGTCCAAGTCGTTGCAGTCCGTTCCACCAAATGCGACGCCGTCATAACCGTCGTTATCGAGATCCCGGTCAATCGAATAGGTGGGCGGCGCGGTATCCCCCGTGTCGCCGGTTTCGGAATCCGTCGGCGGGAAGCCCGTTTCCGTCGGCGGAATCTCGTTCGTAGGGTCCGTGGGAATCGAATCCGTGTCCAGCCCAGAATCCGTTTCCGATTTCGGCACGGTCGTACACGCGCCCAAGGCAAGCAGAACACACAGTCTAACGTGAAGCATGGGAAAACCTCGCGGAAGGCGGCGCGGAAACCGTCGAGGCTACGGACATTGGGGATTGGCCCAACCTGGCGTCCCGAGGTCACCCTCGCCATACGCATCCACGGCTGCGCACCAATTGATGGCGAGCCCGTTCTCTGTCTTGTCGTAATGATCCGGATCCAAGGAAACCGCTGCACCGGCAGGGGACGTAATCCCCAGGGGTCCGATATTTACGGTGTCGATAAACGTGAACCCTAACGTGGCCGATATCTGGTCCGATGACGAAAACTCGAGATCCCGCTCGTACTCGAAGTCAACGCCTGGAATTCCGCCATTTCCCAACGGATCGGCATGGCGAGCGAAGAGAACATAGCCCCCAGGCTCAACGAGGATCGAGACGTCGACCTCAAACGTTTCATTCGGCGCCCCACCCTGAACCGTCAAACCGAACAGGTCCAAACCCTGATCCAGGCCATTCCAAATCTCGAACCATTCACCGTCCAGGTCATCCACTACTAAGGAGTCGTGCATGATTTCGGTGATGATTAGATCCCCAGCAACGAGATCATCTACGACTGCGATGTCCCCGGTGAGGTCAATCCCAGAACAATCCTGATCGATCCCGTCATCGACAATTTCCGGCTCTACCGGGTTGATGTCAACATTGGTATCATCGCAATCCAGACCACCCCATTCGTCGGAGTCATACCCATCCACGTCTGCGTCGTAGTCGGAGTTCCCTCCGCAATCCTCGTCCAGCCCATTGTACGGCACATCGATGGCACCGGGGTTCAACATGGGATCCATGTCGTCGCAATCCGTCCCCCACGGTTCAGCGTCCCATCCGTCGTAATCAGAGTCATAGTCGGACAAGCCGTCACAATTTCCGTCCCCGCCGTCGTACCATTGCTCATCGGCACCCAAATAAATCCAATATTTGGTGTCATCGCAATCAGTGCCGCCCCAATCCAACGAATCGTAGCCGTCGCCGTCCGCATCGAAGTCGGAGCCGCCAGAACAATCGGAATCGATACCGTCATACCAAATCTCAGCGATGCCGGGATTGATCAATGGGTCGGTGTCTATGCAGTCAATGTCGTTCGGATACCCATCGTCATCGGCGTCTGTGCCGACACAGGTGCCATGGGGCGCACCTGGCGTCCCGCCATCCCCAGTCGAGGCGATGTCGAAGGCGGCACACCAACCGGCACGCTCATCGTTCGCCAAGGCATCAGGAAGAATCGCAGACATCGACGCCTGCTGCAGCAGCCCCCAACTTGCGTCCCATACGACTTCGTCCACGACGCCCGAGGCCGCTAACACCTCAGCAAATCCGCCGTCCGCGGCCGGACCCGCCGACTCGAACCACAGGTCCGCGTCCAAACCACCGTTCACCGACGGATCAGACGACCCCCCGACCACGACAAACGAACCGGGTTGGAGGACCAGCGCCGGCATTTCGATAGCGCCTTCATCCACAGAAACGACCACGCCAGCCACCTCGGTCAGGTACACGGCTTGCAACTCGAGCCAGCCCCCTTCTGGACCCCATTGGCTGGTAGCGAGGAACTCTGTGATGACGATGTCACCCGCCACCAACGTGTCGACCGACCGCTCGTCCACGAGGCCATCGTCATCGTTGTCTACGCCGTCACCTAAGAGTTCCACCGCCGACTCGGGCGTGGGCTCAGGCGGGGTCTGATCGGGATCGTCGGGGATCGGACGGGTCTCGTCTGCCGGCGAGTCGTCACCACACGCTGCCAACAAGATCGCCATCACCAAACTCGGCGCCATGTGGACTCCAGCGCGCCACTATAGCCCGACCCTTAGTCGCCGGACCGATTCGCATCTGACGGAACTATGACTCTGAGGGCATATAGTGGAGTTATTAACCGCTCGGAGTGTGCAATGAACAGGCTCGGCGCCCTGATGTTGTGGGGGTGCGGAGACGGCCCGCCGGACGATACCCACTTGGACCAAACCATCACCTTCGACTTCGCATGGAGTTCGGGTTGTGCCCTGACGGAGGACAGCACAACGACGGGCGAATGCGCCACAGTAGACGCACCGGCGTACTACGACACCTACGATGAGACCCCGTTCCTGCAGTTTACGGTGTACCGCCTTCGGCAGAGCTTGAACGAGGATGCCCCGGCCGCCATGTGGCTGCTGGGTGGGGATCTGGGGTCCTCCGGCGAGTCATTGACGAAGCTTGCGATCGACCTCGCCCCCTCGTGGCCCGGCGTGGACTTCTACATTCCGGATCTCCGCGGCTCCGGAAAATCATCCGCTCTGACCTGCGGACTGCTCCAAGCGTCCAACAGCGAGGGCGGAGCGGAAATCACCGCCAGCGAATGGGAAGCATGCCAAGTGGCAGTCACCACTGGCTTCAGTGCGGAACTTCCGTATTTCACGACCCTAAATATGGCCTACGACGTCGAGGCCGCAATTCGCTCCGCCGCACCCGCAAGTGGCGATCAGGACGTGACTGTCTACGCCACCGGGTACGGTGCCATCGTGGCCAACCAGATTCTGGCGACCTTCCCGGACAAGGCAGACCATCCCAAGTTTGTCGTCGATCGAATCGTCTTCGACGGCCCGTTGACCCCCGACCGTGATTTGGCCGAAGTCGACACTGATGCAGACGGGGTAGTTTCAGGGTTCTTCCGCGCCTGCGAGTTGGACAACGGGTGCAGCGGCCGCCTGGGATCCAACGCCAGAGACAACCTGGCAGCCGCACTGACGGGTCTTGCGGACGGCGCGTGCCCAGACCTCGTTGGCGGGCGCTATGACGGCGATGGCGTCGCGGCAGCCGACGACCTGCGTGCCGCCATGTACGCGCTGTTTGCGCACCACGACACCGTGTCGTTGGTCCCTGCAGTGGCCTATCGACTGGAACGATGCGATGCCGGGGACGTCGCCGCACTCGGGTTCCTACTCGACGCGGTAGAGAACGAGAATCTCGCGCGCCTCACATCTGCTCGACCTGACTCTCCCGTGCTCGCGCTCCACGTGGGACTCGGAGAGCTGTGGAACGCCGCAACCACGGTGACCGCAGCACGGGCCACTCTTGATGCCACAGTGGCTGCACCCGGCTTGGGCCCAACATTCGCCGGGCAAGCGGGTCTGTGGCCAGCACCGGAAGGGGCCGCGAACCCCGAGTTGGCTGCGTGGACGGGCCCCGTCCTGATTCTTGCTGGTGACCTCGACGCCCGCCAAACGTTGGCCCGGTCGCAAGAATTGGTGGACGTGTATTCGGGGGCGGACCAACAGTACGTTCCTATGGCAAACGCGACGCAGCGCACGCTCGACGGAAGCCCAGTTGCTGGCGGAGGCGTCCCGTGCGGAGAAGCGCTCGTCGCTGCGTTTGTCGCAGGAGGCATGGGCGCTGTGGACGTCGGCTGCACTGCGCAGGTGACGAGCCCTGGTTTCGAACCTTCCATCGACCTCGGGCTAGCGGCATTTGGTGCTGCAGATCCCTGGGACGCGCCCGGCGCCACTGCGGAGCCGACGGTCCCCCTGTTCAAGTGACAGCGGCGGGCAAGCGCGTTGATCCGTTGTCGCTGACGCATGCGTCCGTTCAGCAAGCCGCAGCGCGAATCTTTGGCGCTGTTCATCGAACGCCGGTGCTCACATCGTCCACATTCGACGGCTGGGCCCAACGGTCACTGTTCTTCAAATGCGAGAACCTCCAGCGCGTCGGCGCATTCAAAATTCGAGGCGCCACGAACGCCGTGCGGAACATTCACGAATCCCGTCGAATGGCGGGTGTGTTGACCCACAGCAGTGGCAACCACGCCGCCGCCTTGGCGCTCGCCGCCCGCGAGGCCTCGGTCCCCTGCTGGGTCGTCATGCCCACGAACGCGCCTGAGGTCAAACGCGACGCCGTACGAGGCTACGGGGCGACCATCGTCCCCTGCGCTCCCACCTTGGAGGACCGCGAGCGTGTCGCTGGCGAGCTGGCTGCTGCGACCGGCGCCACCCTTGTGCACAGCTACGACAATGAAGACGTCATCGCAGGCCAGGGAACCGCCGCGCTCGAACTGCTTGAGCAAGTCCCTGACCTCCAAGCAATCGTAGTGCCTATCGGTGGCGGCGGGTTGTGTGCCGGTACGGTTCTGGCGGTCAACCAAAGGTGCGCCGTGTACGCGGCGGAGCCGTCAGGCGCCGACGACGCCGCGAAATCGAAAGCCAGCGGTGTCCGCCTTCCGCAACACGATCCTAGAACCATCGCAGATGGACTCCGTACCGCGGTCGGTCAGCTCAACTGGCCCTTCCTTCGCGATGGCGTCGCAGATGTGCTCACCGTAGACGACGACGCCATCGAGGCTGCAATGAGGCATGTGTGGCAACGAATGAAACTCGTGGTGGAACCGAGCGCGGCCGTCCCCCTTGCCGCCGTTTGGGGGAACACATTTCGGTCTATCGAGGGGCTTGAGAGGGTCGGGATCATCCTGTCCGGCGGCAACGTCGCGCTACCTAGGTAGTCCAGGTCGCGGCCTCGCCGCTCCAACTCGGTAGACAGCCCTGCTCGGCCAAAGAAACGTAGCTGGCGCTTCCCACAACCAGGTGATCCAGAAGCGGAATGCCCAGCACCATCCCTGCCCTTGCTACCGAATCAGTGACCTGCCGGTCGAGTGCGGAGGGCGTTGGGTCTCCGCTCGGGTGGTTGTGCCCAAGGATGACCGCCACGGCGCCGAGGTGGACCGCGGTTCTGTAAATCTGCCGCGCATCTACCAGCGTGTACCCATCACTTCCGCGGCTGACGCTGCGAAGGCCCAGGGGGGCACGACGTCGATCCAAGTAGAGGGCATGTAGTTCCTCATGCGCAAGGCCGCGAAGCCCTGGCACCAAGGCCTCGGCCGCAAGGCTGGGGGTGGAAATGGGGTGGCCCGGTAGATCCGGACGCAGAGACCGCCGCCCGAGCGTTAGCGCCGCCCCTACCCGCGCCGCACGTGCTGGCCCGATGCCGCGAACCGACACAAGCGCCGAGGCATCGAGCCTCGCCAAGCCACGCAACCCACCGAGTTGCGCCAGCACCTCAGTCGCGACGTGCCGGGCGGACATGCCCCGGACGCCAGTTCCAAGAACGAGGGCAAGCAAATCAGCGTCGCCGAGCCCGTCCGGGCCCAGCTGAATCAGGTGTTCTCTAGGTAGCATGCCGGCCGCAGTGCACAGACCGGGCCACCGAATTCCAAGCGTTTGACCGTGAGCGGTGTGACGGCCGTCAGTCGGTGGTTCCCACCGTCACATCCACTTGTACCAGCACGTTTCCGTCACCCACGAGGCCGTCACCCTGCGTGCGAACCACATGACCGAATTGCCCCATATCGGTCACGAGTACCGCAAGCGCATCCGGCGGAATCGCGAGCACAAGGCGCGCATGCGCGTCCGCCAAGTCCTCCTCCACCAAGGGCACCGAAACGTACCCGCCAAGCCGCCCGGCCAAGCGGTGGGCCATCCACACGTCTTCGGGATTGCTCACATGCCACGACAAGACGACATCCGCTGGCGGCATAGGTGCCAATCCAGCCGGCGCGGGGATTGCGACTTCCTGTGGAGCCGGTACCTCTAGCGGGACTTCCACGGGAATCGTGCGGGGCGGCCGCGCCACCTGCGGCACCACGGCGTCAGGCACCGCCCTTGCCTCCGGCGGGGCTGAAACCATTTTGAGCGCCGCGGGCGAGCTTCCGGACACGGGTGGCGCGGGCGTCGGCCAAGCGAGCCACAGCACCGCCAAAGCCGCCAAACCAAGTCCCCACGCCTCCAAGCGCCGTGGCCCTCGCCGGGTCGGATCGCCGCCGATCTGCCCCAACACCGCCGCTCGAAAGTCTTGGGTCGGGGCACGAAGTCGACTGAGACGCTGACGCACCGCCCGATGGACCTCGGCCACACGAGCAAGCTCCGGGTCCGCTGCGACCGCCCGCGACACGTCCGCTGCGCGTCCTGCGTCCAATTCGCCGTCCAGCCACGCATCCACGTCAGCGGGTAGAACTGGGCTCAAGACGCACGCTCCGCGGCAGGAAGCGTCGCCCCAAGAATTGCGGAGAGGGCAGCCCGCGCTCGATGAATTCGACTCTTCACGGTACCGCGTGGAACGCTCAAGACGTCTGCGATTTCTTCATAAGAAAGATCTTGGACGTCCCGCAGAACGAGCACCACCCGCTGTTCCTCATCGAGCCGATCGAGCGCACCTTGGATCACGTCATCCACCTGACGTCCGAGAAGGACGGCGTCCGGACCACCGGTTGGGTCCGGCAGCTGAAGGGGCGGGTCATCATCGTCGTCCGCACCGTCGATAGCCAAGTGCATTTCTCGATGGCGACGCCGGTCCGAAAGCAGACGGTTGCGACTCCGGTTGACGGCAATACGGTGAACCCACGTGCCAAAGGCGCTGTCGCCCCGAAACGTGGAAAGCGCATTCCAAGCCGCCAGGAACGTCTCTTGAACGACGTCTTCGGCGAGCCCCACGTCCCCAAGGAAACGCAAACACAGGTGGTGAATCCGCGTCTGGTGCCGTTCCATGAGCTCGGCGAATGCCCGAACATCTCCCTCCTTCGCGCGCTGGACCAGGTTCTCGTCGGAGGCCCGGAAGGGGCTCAACCACCCCGCCATGTTCCGGCTCCAAGTCCGTAGACCGCAGACGCGGCCAGCGGTTCCCTAATCGTCTTCAGGACCTCGGCGTTCCATACGAACACGGGACCCCGATCGCACCGATTCCAGCAGACTCGCCAAAGGTAAGCGGCCAAACGGGAAAAGCGCCTTGCGTACCCGCGCGCCTCGAAACGAGCACCCGTCAAGGTTGCAAAGATCCAGATCCGCGTCTTCCAGATCTGCGCCGTCAAAAACAACGTCCTTGCACTCGGAATGCCAGAACGACGCACCAAACAGCTTGGCGTTCCGGAACGTGGCCCGGGCCAGGTTGCACTCGGCGAGCTTTGCGTGGACCATACTCGCGCCGTCGAAGTTCACGCCGGCGAGATCGATGCCCCGCATGTCTACGCCGTCGAGCGAATCTCCGCGGGCAAGCGCATCTACGACCTGCCGCTTGTGCTGCATGCGCTGCATGGGGCCTTGTAACCGACGCCACACGTGTCGGTTAGCGCCCCAAAGGAGGAGGCGAATGCGGTGCACCGTGCTCGGAGCGGGTTCCTGGGGAACAGCCCTGGCAGTACACCTGACCAGAATCGGGCACGACACCTGCCTCTGGGATCGGAATGCCGAGCGCGCAGACGAGATGCGCCGCACCCGTCGCAATCCTCGCCACCTCAAAGACACTGCACTGCCCCAGTCTCTGTCGATCGACGCAGCGCTCGAGTCGGCGCTCAGCGGCGCCGATTTGGTCGTGCCGGTCGTGCCCTCGCATGCCTTACGCTCGACCTTATTAGCGAGTCGCCGCTACGTTCCCACGCACGCGCTCGTCGCGTGTGCGACCAAGGGCATCGAACACCACACGCTGGCGACGATGCACGAAGTCGCCCGTGAGGCCTGGCCAGAGCACGCGTCACGCACGGTCATCCTGACTGGCCCCTCCTTTTCGGTCGAGGTGGCGCGAGGCCTGCCCACGGCTGTCGTGGCCGCAGGTCCAGAACCCGCAGCGCAAGCCATCGCGGAGGCATTCCATGGCGAGGCATTTCGCGTTTACACGAGCGACGACGTCGTCAGTGCCTGTATTGGCGGCTCGCTCAAGAACGTGATGGCGATTGCCACCGGCGTGGCGAGCGGTCTGGGACTTGGACACAACGCAATCGCGGGAATCATCACCAGAGGTCTGGCAGAGACCACCCGCCTTGCCGTCGCACGCGGGGCAACCAGCCCACTCACGATGATGGGGCTTGCGGGCCTTGGCGACCTTGTGCTCACGTGCACCGGCGAGCTCAGCCGCAACCGTCGGGTCGGCGTCGCGCTGGGTCAGGGGAAGTCTCTCACCACAATCCTCGCCGAGCTGGGCGAAGTTGCGGAGGGTGTTGGAACGGCGGAAGCCGCACTGTTGCTGGCCCAGCGCGTCGGGGTCGAACTACCGATCACGGAGCAGGTCGACGCCATGCTCCGCCAAGGCCGCTCTCCCGCTGCCGCGCTCGCACGCCTGCTCGGTCGCGAACGACGGCCTGAACGCGACGAATGAGTTGCCGCGCAGACGCGTGGCCCGACAACGCCACCGGAGAGGCCGTTTTCCTCGGCCAACGTTGGTCCTTTTACGTCGACCGATCGTGCATCGTTTGTGCCGTGTGCCGAACCCTGGCACCCGCGAACTTCCGACTTGCAGACGACGAGGACCACGACATCGTGGCGAACCAGCCCCGTACCGTAGCCGAATTGGTCACGATGCAACGCGCTGCTGCCTCATGTCCGGTAGACGCGATCGGCATGGACCCCGAGCCGGTCGGATAGAGCGCCGCAATGTCCGCTCTGACTGTCTCAAAGCTCGTTCGTACCTACGGCGACGTTGTTGCCCTCGCTGGCATCGATTTTTCCGTGCAACCTGGTGAGATCGTCGGTCTTCTCGGACGGAACGGCGCCGGCAAGACGACGGTCATGAAAATCGCGACGGGTTTTGTCGCACCCACCTCCGGCACCGCGTCTGTCATGGGCTGCGATGTCGTCTCCGACCCAATCGGAGTCCGCAACCAGCTGGGCTACCTCCCGGAAAACGCGCCTTTGTGGGAGGAGATGACCGTCATCGACGTGCTCGACTTTGGAGGACGCGTCCGTGGACTGGGTCGCAGCGAACGGGCACGGGCGATTGAGCGTGTCTCGCACGAATGCGACATCGAGGATCGACTCTACACGCGCGTCGGTACACTGTCGCGGGGCTACCGTCAGCGCACCGGGCTCGCCCTGGCGCTGCTGCACGAGCCGCCGCTCCTGATCCTCGATGAACCTACCACAGGGCTCGATCCGAGCCAGATCGCCGAGATTCGCGCGCTGATCCGTCGCGTGGGCGCCACCAGAACGGTGATTCTCTCGACGCACATCCTTCCTGAAGTCGTCGTCACTTGCGACCGGGTCATCATCCTTCATGAGGGGCGCGTGGTTGCCGACGGCGCCACCGAGTCCGTCGTTCGAGGGCCCACCGGCTACAGCATCACACTCGGGCTTGGCCAGGCAAAAGTTGTCGTTCGCCCCGAGGCCGTGCGCGAGGACCTGGCGGCAATCACCGGTGTGACCTCTGTCCGCGCAGCGACCCCGATCGATGAGACAGCGCGATTCCGCATCGACGCAGACATAGACATTCGCGAGGCCGTGTGGCACTGGGCCACCGACCGCGGACACGTCGTATTGGAGCTCTCGACGCAACGCGAAGCGCTGGAGGACGTCTTCCGACGACTCACGGGCGCGTCGGAAGCCGAATGAACCTCGTCGTCGGTACCGCCGGCCACATCGACCATGGCAAGACTAGCCTCGTTCGGTCACTGACAGGGCTTGACCTCGACCGCACCCCCGAGGAGCGCGCCCGGGGAATCACCATTGAGTTGGGTTTCGCCCGGTTCGACCTTCCCGACGGACGGCATGTGGCCTTTGTAGACGTTCCCGGTCACGAGCGGCTCGTCCGCACCATGATCGCCGGCGCGACCGGCCTGGACGCCGTGCTCTTGTGCGTTTCGGCGGTGGACGGCGTCATGCCTCAGACGCGGGAGCATGTGCACATCCTCGATACGCTGGGTTTGGCCGACGGGCTCCTCGTGCTGACCATGGCCGACCTCGTCGATGACGAGTTGCTAGAAATGGCCCAGGACGACGCAGCAAGCGCAGTCGCAGGCACCTTCCTCGACGGCAAACCGGTACTCCCGTTTAGCAGTGTGACCGGCTTCGGCCGCGATGCGTTGATTGCGGCCATCGGCCGCCTGACCGGCCGACAACGCTCTGTTTCAGCTGGATTTCGCCTCCCCATCGACCGAGTCTTCCTTCGTCCCGGATTCGGCGTGGTGGTCACCGGTACCGCCGCCGCGGGTACATTCGCTGAGGGCGACGTTCTCCGGATCGAGCCAGGAGGCCGAGCGGCACGCGTGCGAGGGTTGGAAGTTCACGGGCGTAACGCCACGACGGCGGTCGCTGGACAACGCATCGCGCTCAACCTCGCTGGCGTCGACGTCGAGTCCATTGTCCGCGGAGACGTCGTCGCTGGAGGGCCGGTCGCCGTCAGCGCCGTCGTGGACCTATGGTACCGACACCAAGCCCAGGAACCGCTGCCAAACGGCGCCCCAGTTCGGTGGCTCAGCGGAACAGCAGAGGCCCTCGGGCACCTCCACCTTGCCGCAGAGGGAGAAGAGTTCGAGTGTGGTGCAACGGTCCCGGCCCAGGTCCGACTCGACAGCCCCGTCGCGATCTGGCCCGGTGACAGGTTCGTGGTTCGGCGTACCTCTCCCCTCGAAACGCTGGGCGGAGGCGTCGTCGTGGACCCCTGGGCGCCCCGACTACGTCAACGCGGCCGCGTCGCCCATGGAGAGGCGATCGAACGCCTCTTCAAAGGAGACCGGCTCGTTTGGCTACAACGCGCAGGGCCCGAGGGTCTAAGCCTCGTCGAGCGAAGCGCCCGGCAGTTGGACGACCTCGGTGTCGTGCTCGGAGACTGCGTTTTGGCGCCTACGATCGCGGAGGCGCTCGTCGAACAGCTCCTGCTCTCCTTGGCCGAGTTCCACGCTGACAATCCCCTTGCGCGGGGTGCCGGGCGGCGGGAAATCCGAAGTGGCGTTGCGCTCCAGGTGACCGATCGCGTGTGGGACGGCGTAGCAGCGCTCGCCTGCGAACAAGGTCACGTCGTCGCCGACGGTGCCGTGTTGCGACTCGCCACGTTTGCGGTCCGACTCACACCGGCGCAGCGAGAGGCCCAGTCAACCGTCATCCGGGCCTTCGAGGCCGCCGGTCCCACGGGACTCGACGCCGGAGAACTCGCCCGCGCATTTCCCGGACTGGACACCACCGCCCACGTCCGACTGTTGGAACACGAAGGTCAGATCGAGGCTGTGGCGGGACTCGGCTGGGCAACGCTACCGGCGCTCAATCGGGTACGGCAGCAAGTGCGGACCTGGTTCACGGACCACGACACACTCACACCCGGCGACTTCAAGGAACTCACGGGGCTGGCAAGGAAGGGAGCCATCCCCTTGCTCGAATGGTTGGATCGTCAACGTCTCACGCGACGGAACGGCGACACCCGAGTGCCCGGCTCAGCCGTCCGACCGACGGCTACGCCTGCGAAAGACGACTAGACCGGCGAATGCCACTGCGGCGAAGCGTCCGTCCACCATCGGGCCGAACGCACAGCCGCATCCGGTCGACGAACTGCTGGAACTCGAACAATCGCAGGTGGCTCCGGACGCGTAGGAACTATTGCCGCACGCTGTAGAGGACGACGAGCCCCCTAAACACGAAGCGGTGTCCACCGAGCAACCGCTGGAACCCGAACCGCTTCCGCAACCCGACGACGAAGAACTCCCAGAACACCCGCCGCACCCACCTGCGCTGACGTAATCCACAGGGCCCGCCCACACGTAAGCGCCGAGGAAGTCCAACGAAGGGCCCGTCGGCGCCATCTGGACGTCCGTCAGGCCAAACACCGTGTCGCCAAAGGCAAGCGTCGGGAGGCTGACCGAGAGGCCGGCAAGCGCATCACCTACCAAGCCGGAAATCAGCGGGTTGCTCAGCAGACCCCCCAAAGCAGCTTCAATCGTCTCGTCGGTTCCTGGCAGGTACTCATTGGCCAGAACATCGGCCCCGACGCCCCCTCCCAGGTCGATCACGAAACCAATTGCCCCCGTGGTTGGATCGAACTCAAGACCCAAGCCGGCGGTGACATCCAGCGCGACGTCGTTGACGAGCACCTCGCGATCGTCGATGATCGACCAGACCTCCAACGCGAGGTCCTCCACGGCGACCGCGACCGATTCCCCGAGTTCGAGCACCGGCGGCTTCATCGGACGCGTCACCAACCGCACCGGTTGCGGCTCTGGGAACAAAGGCTCGTAGACACCGCCAAGGAGTAGATCCAACAATGCCGTGTCGAATGCCAGCGGAAGGCTGCCGCCGAGCAGGTCCTCATCAATGTTCTGGCACAGCAGTCCTGCCTGCCACACGCCATACAGCGCCTGATTCACGAAGTCGTCCGTGAGTGCCGCAGCAATCGGAAAATCGGGATCGACCCCCACCGGTACCGCGCCGATCGCGGGAGGCGAAGAGGGCGTTGCTAACGATTCGCCGAGGTCGTAGGCCGCGACGCACGGGTGTGTCGCTGTGGCCGCCACGAAGCCGTCCATCACCAATCGCAGGCCGTTGGCATTCGTCGCCGTTGTGGCCAAGCCGAGCGACACGTCCAGGGCGACACCATCCGCCACATCCAGCGTATCTTCGAAGGCCAACCCACTGGCAAGGGCATCGTTGATAGCGGCCTCGATATCAAGTTCGACGCCATCCAGCGCGCCCACCAACGCGTCGTCAAGCAAGGGCAAGATGAGGTCGATGACAAAGGACAGGTCGCTCAGCACGCACCCTTCGAGGACGAAGTCGTCGCTTCCCAAGTCGTAGGACAACGCTAGCGGAGCGACGTCCGACGTGATCAACGTCCCGCCATAGCCATCGTCCACCGCGAGCAGCGCGATCGAGGTCGTGACTTCGATCGGGAAGGGCTCGACCCAGGCGTCGCAGGTGTCCTCAATGCAGATCAGCTCTGTAAACAGCGTGAACGGTGTGTACGCGTCATTCAACGAAACGGTCAAGTCCGCATCGATGTAGATGCGACCATCCGCGGCTGGGACGATCTGAAGGCCATCCACGGTGGCGTACGCCGTCATACCGTACACGTCGATGACGTAGCCAAACAGGCACAAGCCGCCGCTCTCGTCGCGAAATCCGGGGACGGCGATGGACGGAGGCACAAACTCCGTGGCCACCTCCTCCGCGAGGTCGAAGCCCGCCGGCGTCACATCGAGGGCAATGGCATCAACCGTTGCGCCAATCGGATGTCCCGCAAATGCAGGCACAAAGAGGGTCAGGAGGAGCGTCACAAACCACCTCGCCCGTCCGCTAGCCGCGCCGCCGTCCCGTGGCCACCGAAGCGACGGGCATCACGGCGTCGGAAGCGTACGCGCAACCCGGAAACCCAGGCTGTTGGACCGGTCGCCGGTCTGCGCCCATCGGCGGTAGGCCACGCGCACGCGCCGTTCGTCAGAGGACCAAGACCCGCCCCGGCTGGCCCTTTGATCGCCTTTTACCTCACCAAACGGGTCGGTTGCGTGGCCGTCGCTAAAGGGCACGGACGGCAGGTCCCATACCCACTCGCGCACATTCCCGGTCATGTCGAAAAGGCCCCACCCATTGGCAGCTTTGGTCCCAACTGCGTGGGTGGAACCCGCGCTGTTCGTAGTGAACCAAGCCACGTCTTCCGCAATGTCGGATCCGCTAAACAGCTCCTTCTTGCCGGCCCGGGCCACGTACTCCCACTCGGCTTCGGTCAACAGCCGATATCCAGGCGCATTCCACGCCCACTTTACCGTCGCGCCTTGCACCTCATACGCTGGCGCGATCCCCTCCAATTCCGAGAGTTTGTTGCAAAACGCTATCGCATCATTCCACGTCACCTTGTCGACCGGACAGGTCGGCCCACACGCGACGAAATGGGACGGATTTGCGCCCATGACCGATTGATACTGGGCCTGCGTCACTTCGTGGGCGCCCACCAGAAACGGCCGCGTCAACGTGACCCGGTGCAACTGCTCGGAGGGGAATCGACCCGCCTCTGTGACCGGCGATCCCATCACGAACTCGCCAGGCTCCGCCTTGATCGCACCTCGGGTGACAGCGACCGAAGGGTCCGCACCCCACAAGAGCACCTGAGGCGGCGGGCCACCGCAACTCGCCAACCAGACCGTCCAACCGAGCACCAGTCCTCCTATGGGTAGGCCTCTGGGGGGCCCGCCTCCGGATCTGCTTGAAAGTACCACCCTAAGACGCGCCTGCGTAGCTCCGCCGCGATTTCCGGATGCGATGCCTTGAGATCCAGTGTCTCCAGTGGGTCTGCGTCGAGGTCAAACAGCTCGCCACTGCGCTCGTCGAAGTGCTCCACGTACTTCCACCGGTCCTGCACCAACGCGGCGCAGGACATGACGTACAGGCAACTGGAATAGGACTCCGTCCGTCGCCGCGGACCCACCAGCGACTCACCCTGCGCCGAGCCAGGCGCGACCTGCCAACCGAGCAGGTCGAGCACGGTGGGAGCGATGTCCACCTGGTTTGATACACCTTCCGCGCGCGCGCCGCCCTCGAAATGGCCCGGCGCGACGATGAACATCGGCACCCGCAACGCCTCCTCATAGGGTTGCGCGTTGTGTTGCATCGGCAAGTGCTCTCCGAACGCCTCGCCGTGATCTCCCACGAACACGAACACAGTCCGGTCCAGCAACCCGTAAGCTTCGTATTGGTCCATGAGGTTGCGGAGGAAGTTGTCCAGGTAGTGGACTGCGTTCAAGTACCGATTGTATTCGTCATCGGACGAAAAAGGGTGCCTGCCGTACCGCGTGGGTGCTGAGTACTCGTAGTGAGGCGTCGTGGCCATGTAGGCCACAACGAACGGCTTTGCCCGATGTGCGTCGAGCCAGTCGGCGCTTGGGCGCAACAGAATGTCGTCCTCGTAGGCCCATCCGTTGGCGTCCTCCCACTTTTCAATCCACCGGGGGCCCCAACGCGCCTCGAAGTCCTCGTACCCCTCGAAGGTCGTGAACCCGAGGTGCCCTACCAGCACATCCCACCACAACATGTCTCTGCCCGAAGACGTGAAGTACGCGGTGTCGTACCCCCGCTCACGAAGCAACCCCGGTAAGCACTGAAACGGCCACGCTTCTGCGTGCAGCTCACGATCTCCCACGAACCACGGTTCCACCCCACACAACGTGGCTACATGGCTCTTGTACGTGCTGGTCATCGTACTGTACATGCGCGTCGCCACCAGGCTTCGACCCGCGAGTTCGGACAGAAAGGGGGTCGTTCCCAACTCCGCGCGCTGGACGGAGATGGCGTTCATCCCGGTGGACTCAAGGAACACATACGCGACGTTGTACTGAAATTTTGGAACGCCAACCGTCACCATGCCGGTGGGTATGGGCCGCTTCCACATGAGTTCGCCTTGTTGTGTCCACGAGACGCGACTTCGCGCGACGTACACCAGGGGCGAAATGGCGACGTAGTCCGGCACACGTGCACTGGGCACACCAAACCAAGCGGGAACCGACAGCAGCGCTGCCAACGCGAGCCGCGGCCACAGCCTACGGCGCCACGGCGCCACCATCGCGAGCAGCGTCGTGACAGCAATCGTCGCAGCCAGCGTCGACATCTGCACCACCAACAGGGCGCTGCCCTCCTCCCAACCCTCCAATTCCATCCACCACGTCGCCAGCGACCATCGCACCATGCTGCCGGTCCACAACAAACCGGCGTGCAACGGCCACGTCATCCCCATCGCGACGAGGATGACAAACAGCTGAGCGGACACGCGCAAAACCGGGCCCACCCGCATCAGTTGGTGCGTCCACGACGCCCAAAGCGCCAACGCCGCGAGCAGAAACAACTCAGGCGCCCAAAAGGCGACCGTGTCCCAAAGGCTGAGTGACCCGGTCAACGTCCACTGCAGCCGGCCACGAGCCGCGATGGCGCCGCCCCACAATAGCAGCTGACCCAAAACAGCAACGACCCACGGCCATTGCCGCGAGTCGTTCAGAGGACACCTCTACATCGCAGTGCGATCAGAAGGCCGACATCTGCACGCCAGAGCCGGCACTCACGATGCCATCGGGGCTAAAACCACCGCCGGCACTCGCACCGCCACCGGCCACGCCAGCGCCGCCGTCGCCAGAGCCGCCCCCCATCGCAGCCCCGATCGTACCAAACAGGCCAACCGCACTATTCCCTAGCGCGGTCATGGAGCCGATGCTGACCACCGCGATCAAACAGCCGATGAGCGCGTACTCAATCGCCGTCGCGCCGGACTCGTCAGCAACCGCCCGTATCATTTTCTTCAGATTTCCCATCACGAAACCCCCTCTTGACGCTCAACGACTCGGGGGCAGGCGCGGCATGCACCACACCTGCCCACTGATGAACTCACAGATTGGTGTCGCCCGTGTCGCATTCGAACGGATCGAGCCCACCTTCGGGTAAGCAGACACCGTTGCAGTCCGGCACGAAACCAACGCCGCAGATGATGAAGTCATCACTCGTCGCGGTGACGTACAAGCTCCACTCCATGTAGCCACGCGCCACATAGATGCCCGGATCACCCGCCGTGAACTCCACGGTCCCGGAAAGTGCAGCGCCCGTTGAGGCACTCTCCACATAGGGGTCAACCAACGGATCGGCACTCAGCAACTGGTAGCCGACGCGCTCGTCGTCGTGCCCGTTGAAGTCCGCCCAGTCCACGACGATGGTATCGCCTGTGACATAGAAGTCACGGTCGCGGGTGACAGTAGACACGGGGCATTCCGCCGACACGATGAGTGTCGATTCCACGCCAATGACCCGCTCGCCGGTCAGCACGCGGATGTCGTAGGTGCCCTCAACCAAATGGTCCACAGGGAAGATGCCCGAGCCATCTGGATCCGCACCGATGTAGCTCCACACTAAGCTGAAGGCGTCCGCGGGGCTGCCGTCATCGAAGATGCCCACCCAAGCGTCTTCGCCCAGGTAGATATTCTCATAGCCGATCAGCAATTCTGGCGTTCCAGGCTGAATACAGGTCGGGATCGACCAGACGTGAGGCGCGAGTTCCTCATCCAACACCACGTCGAAGGTGCTCGATTGCCCAACCACCGAATACCGGTCGTCTTCGAAGCCCCACACTGAGTAGGTACCGACGTCCAGCAGTGCGAAGAAGGTATGAACGCCGTCGGTCGCGCCACGCAGGTAGTCCCAGTCTGCAAGGAAGCCTGGATCGTTCGCGTCCCAGGTTGCAGGACCCGTGGCCTCTACGGCGAATTCCGGCGTGGCAATCGCCAACACGTCGTGCCCGGAAGGGCTTCCAGGCATGCCCGCGTAGGTGACTTGGATTTGCTCGCCTACGAAGTAGATGTTCTTGTCCGTCGTGATGGTGGCGGACGCATCAGGTGCGTGCAAGCCGTCGTCAAAGTTCACGACGAACAGCGCCTGGTTCGCGAAGGCCAGGTAACTGTCGTCCGCGAAACCGCGGGCGGCGTAGTTGCCGAGCACCTTGTCATTGAGGAACGGGCCGTCGCCGACAGTGCTGAGGCAACCGTCCATGAACCCGTCGATATATTGCCAAAGCGGCTCGCCATTGACGTCAGAGTAGCTGTACAACTCGACGGGATTGAGTGCCCGTTTCGCGATGCCGACCCAGTCGAGCGCGTTGCCAGGAGCGTCTTCCCAACACACATCCACCGCTTCCGAAGGCGTGTACTCAAGCGCATCGGTCGTGATGGTCGACGAGCCGGGCGGGAGTTCGACGCAGAAGTCGTCGGCCGCCGCAATGTCCGTGTAGCTGTCGTTCACACCTAGACGGAGGTCGTAGCAGAACGGCGGCAACACATCGACTTCGGGGTCGGTGTAGGTCATCGTGGACCAGTTCATCGAGCCGTCGTACGCGCCGTCCGTATAGTCCCACCCGATGTAGAACTCGGAATCCGTGCCGTCCAACACCACGAAGACCCAGTCAAAGAAATAGCCGGGGGAGTTCTCCCAGGTGAAGAGCATGTCTTCGCCCGGCGTGTACGTGGACTTGTCCGCGTCGATCGACGTGACGTCGCCGGGCGCGAGGTTCATCGAGAACTCAGCAGACCGCGCCAACACCGACAGGCCGTTGTCCTTGTAGTAGCGCATCTCGAGATGTGCACCGAGCGGGACGTTGTCGTACGTCTTCACGCCGTCAGAGTCGAGCGCCGTACCGTACCAGTAGGAGTAGAGGTCGTCCGGGTCTGAGACCTTCGCAACCGCAAGGAAGGATTGTAGGGTGGTGCCCGCAATGTCCGCGTAGGTCGCGGTGACAACATCGCCCTGAATGTACGCTGACTTGTCGGTGACGACTGTTTGTGCCGCCGCCACAGAGGACCAACTCAACGCGATCGCGCCAATTGTTCCCAGTGCCCCCCAACGAACTGTGCCCATGTTCATTTTCGTCCCCCGTGCCGGCAACCGGCGATTGCTACATGACGTGACGTTTGTACCACGACGCGGGTTCCTGTGACAAGTCCTTCCTCATATTGTTGAACGAGGACGTACTTGTTCCCGCGGCGTCTGGCTCCACACCCCACGAATAGAGCAAGTGCCGTGCCAACGCGTATCGAACGTAGAAGGCCGGTTTTTCGGCGGCGCACCAGTGAATATGTTCCGATACGGAACGGCTGTTCCGCACTGCGGAACAGCATGGGTCAAAAGTTCAAGAAGTTAAGAAAGGGATCCTTTCCGCGATCCACCCCCGGATCGCGCACACCCCGCGGCACGAACGCCGAGCTGGATGCACCAGCGGCCCCGCGATGCGGTCCGCCAACCCCCGTGGTAGGCCCGGTTCGCCTATGACCGTCGCTGTCGTCGCGATCTCCGTGAGACTACCTGGGGGCGTCGCGGATCTCGACGGGTTGGACCGCGCGTTGCTCGACGGGAAGTTGGCCTCAGGCAAGGCGCCGCGCGGGAGAAGCCTCAGGGGCATTTCCAAATCGGCAGGCTGGCTTTCGGACGTCGCGGCATTTGACGCTGCGGCCTTTGGCGTGTCCGCGGCGGAAGCAGCGGCCATCGATCCGCAACAGCGCTGCCTACTCGAGGAGACGCACCATGCGATTGAGCGTTGGGGTCGATGCCCGCGAGACCTCGCTGGGCGCCCAATTGGTGTTTGGACCGCGACCGGCCTCCCAGACTACGCCCAACGCACGCTGCGCGGCGCTCCGAACGCCCTTTCCGCATGGTCGGGCACGGGTTCGTTTCCCTCAGTCGCCGCCGGCAGAATCGCGCACACCTGGGGCCTGAGGGGTCCCGCAATCGCAATCGACACTGCCTGTTCGTCAGGACTTGTCGCAGTTCATCAGGCGGTCGCCGCCCTTCGCACGCTCACCGTCGAAAGCGCGATCATCGGTGGGGCCAATTTGTTGTTGTCGGCTGCGCCAACGCTTGCATTCGAGCGCCTCGGTGCGCTGTCACGCTCCGATCGCTGCCGCCCATTCGACAATGCCGCGGACGGGTACGTTCGCGCCGAAGGCGTCGTTGTCGTCATCCTTCGACGGCTCGCGGACGCCCTCGCAGACGGCGATCCAGTACTCGCGGTGATCCATGGATCCGCGATCAACCACGACGGACGGACGCACGCCCTTACGGCCCCATCGGGTTCCGCCCAGCAGGACGTCGTTCGCGCCGCCCTACAAGATGCACAATGCAACCTCGCCGACGTGGGCTGTGTCGAAACCCACGGAACTGGTACCCCCCTTGGCGATCCCATCGAGGCCATCGCGCTGGGTTCGGTTTTTGCCGGTGAGGGCCCACCTGTCTGGTTGAGCGCCGTGAAGGGCCTGCTCGGCCACACAGAGCCCGTTTCAGGCTTGGTCGGTTTGGCGACCGCGGTGATCCGGGCCAAGACCCGCCGAGTCGACGCAATTCCGGGGCTCGTCGATCCCAACGCACGAATCTCGCCGCACCCGCGGGTGCTCCTGCCCGTCGCAACCCAATTCATGGTTGGAAGTCGCATCGTCGTAAACGCGTTCGGACTTGCCGGGACCAATGCATCGGTCATCGTCGGACCTGCGCCAGTTGCCCCACCCGAAAGGGTTCGCACGGGCCCGACGCTTGCCCTGTGGTCGGGACCCCGCAAAGAGGCCCTGGCAATCGTTGCCGCCGAGGCCGCGGCCACCAGGGCCTCGTGGCCTGAATCCGTCGCAGCGGCTGCGCCCCGCGCTGGCCTGAAATGGCGCGCATTCACGGTCGCTGCGGATCGCCCAGATTCAGGCAGCCTCGAGGCAGCCGCAGCCAGCGCCATGGAGGCCCCGCAAACGCCCGCACCTACCGTCTGGGTCTTCACCGGACAGGGCGTGACGACCCCCGGAATGGCGCGATCGCTCGTGAGTCACGAGCCCGCATTCGCCGCGAATCTCGACGCACTCGAACCCGCCTTTCGTGACGCAACCGGTCTCGGAATTCGGGAGACATTTGAGCGCGAGGACGTTGGCCACACCCGCCTCGGGCAACCGGCCCTCGTCGCCCTTCAGATCGCCCTCGCGCGCACCCTACAAGGCTGGGGCCTTCAGCCCGATTCTGTGTTGGGGCACAGCGTTGGAGAAATCTCTGCGCTGGTCGTTGCAGGTGTGATCGAACCCTGGGCCGCACTCGCTTTCGCAGCCGCCCGCGGCCGGGCCATGGGCGACTTGCCCCCGGGCGGGTCGATGATCGCGGTCTCCTGCTCACCTGACCGACTTCCACCGCTAGGCGACGTCGAAATCGCAGCCATCAACGGCGCCCAAGACCTTGTGCTGTCTGGCCCAGACCGAGCTGTGGCCTCGATGCGGGACCAACTCCTCGCGTCGGGAATTGACGCCCAGAGCCTGCTCGTCTCCCACGCCTTTCACAGTGCACTCGTAGACGACGCGCTTGCCCAGATCGATGCCGCGGCCTCGGGCCTTCGCGCTCAGACGCCTCGTGTCCCGGTGTACGCCACGCTGACGGGCGCACTGGCCGGCCTCTGGATCACCCATTCGGGTTGGTGGCGAGAACAAGCACGCCGCCCCGTCAGATTCGCCCAGGCCGTCGCTGCGGCAAGGGCGGATGGACACGCCACCTTCGTGGAAATTGGGCCGCACCCTGCCCTTCGCCTGCCAAGCCTGCGAACGGCGCCGGATTTGACCTGGATCCCGACGCTCGTTCGCGGAGAGGAGGACGTGTCCGCCCTGTTGCACACGGTGGGGCGTCTGTGGCAGTTGGGCCATCGACCTGACGTACGCGCCGTCGTGGGGCACGCACCGTCAGGCGTTTGGCCTGTGACTCCCTTCCTGAAGGATTCCCATTGGATTCCCTCGGAGGAAGAATCCACGCCGGAAACCAGGCGACTGGTTTGGACCAAAACCCACGCCGAGGCGCCGCCGGGCACGTGGTCCGTTCGTGGGTCGGGCACCGATGCAGACCGGTGGCGGGATGCGGTAGGCGACGTGCCGAACGCGGACCGTGCGTTGTTCGTGCTTCCCGACGGCACCGTCGACGAGGTGTGCACCGCCGCAGTGTCTGCGTTGAGCGACACGCCGACCTGGTTCGTCGGTCGGCCATTCACGGGAAACGCGACCCACACAGCGGCATGGGCCGCAATTCGGTGCCTCGCCATCGAAAGGCCGGGCAGTGTCGGGGGGTGTGTCCAGGTCGATGCTGACACCACTGCAGCCCAGTGGCGTGCGGCGTTGGGCGTCGCAACTGACGGCGCCATCGTGCGCGCCGATGGTGTCTACACGCCCCGCCTCATTCCTTTCTCGCCCGGCGTAGCGAGCGTACCCACGGCAGCCATCGTCACCGGCGGCACTGGCGCGCTCGGGCGGGCAGTGGTGGCCTCCCTCCTGGCGAGGGGCTGTTCCCAGGTCGTCGTGGTTTCGCGAACCGGCAGTGCGATCGTTGGCACCGTCGGAATCGTCGGAGACGCGGCGGATCGGTCGGTCGCACAAGCGGCGATGACCGCAGCCGGCCCTGATTGCGTTGTGTTTCACCTCGCCGGCGTGGCCGCGACGGGATTCACGGCCGAATCCCTCGCACAGGTCATGCACGCCAAAATGGGCGGCATCGTCGCGTTCCGTTCCGCCGGCGCACGACAGTTTGTGATCAGCTCGTCGGTGTCTGCGACCTGGGGCGCGAAAGGACTCGGCGCGTACGCGGCCGCGAACGGGATGATGGACGCCCAAGCCGACGACGACGTCACTGTGGTCTCCCTTGGCCCCATCATTGGAGGCATGATGGGCGACGCCGAACGCGAGGAGGCGTCCCGACTGGGATTGTGGGCTCTGACCCCCGAGGAAGCAGCGGAAGCCCTGATCGACGCACGCGGGGGCCCAACGTTTCGGCTCGTGTTCGCAGCAGATTGGAACCTGATGGCACGTGCGGCGAGCGTGCGCGGGCCCCGGCCGCTGTTTGAACCCGACCAACGGTTCGAACGCGTCACGGTTAGGTCTGAATTCAACCCCGCGACGGTCCTCGACATCGTAAACAGCGTGCTGGGAAGGCCTTGCGAACACGACCGAGGCTGGTTCGAACAAGGGCTGGATTCGGTGGGGGCTGTCGAACTTTCACAGCGTCTGTCTCGGGCCCTGGACCGAACCCTCCCGGCCACACTTACCTTCGACCACGGGACCCCAACGCGGCTGCTGGCCTATTTGTCAGGGGAGACGCCCGGCGTTGACGTCCCGCGCAACCCCACAAATGTCGGTGTCGTCGTGTGCGGTCTTGCGGTCCGCCTTCCCGGCGCCGAAAACCTGTCGGCGCTGTGGACGTTGCTTCAGAATGGCACACCCGTCGTCACGCCCGTGCCAGCCGACCGCGAATGGCCGCCCCCAGACGCTGGGAAACCGGTAGGGCACCGCACCGGCCTGTTCTTGGCTGACCTGTTCTCGTTCGACGCTTTGGCGTACGGCCTCAGCCCTCGCGAAGCCGCCGCGATGGACCCGCAACACCGACTGTTGCTCGACCTCAGTGTCGAGGCCTTGAGCGACGCAGGCCTCGGTCCCCGCGACCTTGAAGGCACCCGAACCGGGGTCTGGGTGGGAATCGGCCGCTCAGAGTATTGGGAGCGTCTGTCGGATCGTGCGGCACCTTCTTGGGCGTCTAGCGGAACGGGCAACGAGTCCGCCTTTGCCGCAGGCCGCCTCGCGTGGTGGCTCGGAACTCGGGGTCCGGCGCTTTCCATCAACACCGCGTGTAGCAGCAGCTTGGTCGCCATTCATACCGCCATCCGCGCGATTGCCAGCGGGGAGGTCGATCGGGCGGTCGTCGGTGGCGTCAACGCACTGTTGGACCCGGACGACCAAGCGTGGGTCGCGGAGATCGGCGCCCTCTCCCCTACCGGTCGGTGTCGGCCCTTTTCGGCAGACGCAGATGGCTACGTGCGGGCCGAGGGTGGCGGCGTCCTGCTGCTGGCACGAGAAGATGTGGCCCGAGCGGCTGGGCACCCGATTCTGGCCCGCCTTGTGGGTTCGGCCGTGAACCATGACGGCCGTGGGCCTGGCCTGACCGTGCCCTCAGGCGAAGCCCAACGCGCGGTGTTGCGCCACGCGCTGGCTTCCGCCGGTGCAACGGCAAAAGACGTCGTGGCGATCGAAGCGCACGGCACCGGCACCCCCCTTGGAGACCCCATTGAAGCCGGGGCGCTGGCCGAGGTGTACGGCGACGTTGCGCTTCCCGTGGCGTCGATCAAGGCACTCGTCGGCCACTTGGAAGCCGCGGCCGGAATGGCCTCAATCGCCCGTGCCGTCCTGTCGCTGCAACACGGGGTTTTCACCCCCTCCGGTCGGTTCGGTGCCCCCAATCCCAATCTGAGGGCCTGGGCCGCCAGGTTTCCAAACGTCGCCGAGCCCCTTGGTGTCGGCCTGTACGCCGTTTCCGGCTTTGGAATGAGCGGCACAAACGCGCATCTACTGTTGGCCCGCGGGGACGCCGACCGACCGCCGCCCAGGCCCCTGACGCCCCGTCGCCCCACCCACCTGCGAATCCCGCGTGCACCCGTCGCATTGCCCTGCTGGCGCGAGGTCGATGGCGCCTTCGTTCCAGCGTCGGAAGGGTCGCTTACCGGTACGGCGATCGACATCGCTCACGCGCTCGCCAAGGCGTCGCGGGCCGTCTCTGTAGATGCCGACGACCCTCTGGTAGCGGGATTGGTCGCCACAGCGCGCGCGGAACGGCCAGACCTCGACGTAACGGTGACGGGCCGCCTCCGGCGCTTGGTACGGCTGGAACCACAGCCAAAGGTCGCACCCACTGGCTGTTGGGTGGTCACCGGTGCAGGCGGCGGGCTCGGTCCCCAGATCGTTGCCTGGTTGCTTCAATCTGGCGCCGAGCGGGTCATAGCGGTCGGTCGCAGACGCCCGAGTTTTGAGGATGCGCGCGTCGTTACGGTGGCCGCAGATGCCGCGGACGTCACGGCCATCTCCGCCGCAACCACCGAACCGATTCGCGGCGTCCTGCATCTCGCGGCGGTGGTCTCGGACGGGCTGCTCGGCGACCTTACCGTCGAGCGTCTGGCGGCCGCAAGGTTTCCGAAGGCCTTCGCTGCACGCGCCTTGGCCACGGCGTTCCCCACTGCGCGCCACATCTGGTTCGGTTCTGCAGTGACCCATCGCGGACGGTTAGGCGTGGGCGCCTACGCAGCGGCAAATGCGGAACTTGAGTCGCTCGCACGCGAGTGCAGGAGCCAAGGCATCGCCGCGACGACCATCGCGTGGGGTCCATGGGAAGGCGTTGGCCTCGCCGCAGATCGTGTTGGCTGGACCCAAGCGCGGCCGCATTCCGTGGCCGCCGGACTTTCCGCGCTTGGCGATCTGTTGGGGACCGCCGAGGCTGTTGTCGTCGCCATCGATGGCGCCCCTCAAGACGCGCAGCCGCCATCCAATCGTGGGCCCGTCAGCCTTGGGCAAGCCCAGCAACTCGTCGACACCGCGCTCCGAACCGTACTGGGTCGGGACGACATCCCACCAGATCGCGGTTTTTTCGAGCTCGGAATGGATTCCGTGACCGCCGTTCACCTCGCCCGACTGTTGTCAGAGGCCACCGGCATGCCGCTGCCTGCGACCGTGGCATTCAGCCACCCCCGCGCCGATTCACTCGCGCGCCACCTCGCCGGCCTGACGTTTTCGCCCCCGCCGGTTGCAACCACCTCAGGGACTGCCGTCGCCATTGTGGGCGCGGCCATTCGTTTCCCCGGGGCCAACTCGCTCGAAGAACTGTGGACGCTTCTCACCAACGGCGAGATTCGAACGGGCGATGTGCCACACGACCGATGGGACAGCTCGTCTGCTCCTGGGCCTGCGCGACACGGCGCCTTCCTCGATGACGTGCGCGGATTCGACCCAGAAGCGTTCAGGATGGCGCCCCATGAGGCCGCGGCGGTGGACCCTCAACAGCGGCTACTTCTCCTGTTGACGCGCGAGGCGGCGGAACGAGCCGGGCGGCTACCTACGCTGTCCTCCGACCGAACCGGCGTATTCATAGGTGTCGCCGACCGAGGCTACCTCCGACGGTTCCGAGATTCGAACGACCTGTACCCCGACCCATGGTCCGGAACGGGCAACGAGCCCGCGTTTGCCGCAGGACGCATCGCACACGTGTTCGGCTTGCGTGGCCCGGCCGTCAGCCTGGACACCACCTGCAGTTCCGCGCTCGTCGCGATCCATCTCGCGGTGCGAGCGCTGCGAACTGGCGAGTGTGAACAAGCTGTCGTCGGCGCCGCCAGTTTGTTGCTCATGCCAGACGATCAGGCCTACCTCGCGTCCATCGGCGCACTCTCCCCCTCCGGACAGTGTCACGCCTTCCGAGAAGCGGCCGACGGGTACGTGCGCGGGGAAGGCGCCGCAGTCTTCATTCTGCGCCGGTTGGACGACGCGCGCGCCTCGAACGACCGCATCCTCGGGGTGATTCGCGGTTCGGCCATGGGCCACGACGGCGCCTCCGCGGGGCTCACGGTCCCTTCCGGACCCGCGCAAGAGGCGGTGCTCAGGGATGCGCTCGCCGACGCAAAATGGACGCCTTCCGACCTGAGCGCGGTCGAAGCCCATGGAACCGGGACGACACTCGGAGACCCCATCGAGATCGAAGCGTTGGAGGCTGTGTTTCGCGAGCGCGCCGCGCGGCTCCCCGTAGGAACGGTCAAGGCAAATCTCGGGCATCTGGAGCTGGCCGCCGGCGCCGCGGGAATGGCCAAAGCGCTGCTTGTGGCGCAGCACCGCCTGCTGCCACCTCAGCCGGGTGGAGGCCCCCTCAACCCCCATGTGCGTTTCAGGACCCTACAGCTCGCGGAGACCTCCACCCAATTGGACGGCAGCCGAGTCAGTGTCAGCGCTTTCGGCCTGTCCGGCACCAACGCCGTCGTCTTGATCGAGGCCGAACCGCAAGTCCCTGACCCTGCGACGCCAGATTCCGGGCAGACACTTCTCGCATGGACGGCGCCCACCGAGGCCTCCGCAATCGCATTGGGCGACGCCCTGCCACGTGAGCGCGGAAACGACGTCGCCGCTAGCCTCGTCGACCAGCGAATGGGGGAGGCGTTCCGTGCCTGGCGAATACTCAGCCCGCGCGACCCCTCCCCGACGCCCATCCGCACACGACGACGCCCGGCACGACCGCCTCGCATCGCCTTCCTTTGTACGGGCCAAGGCGCACAACATGGCGGGATGCTGCTCGGACTCGAGCCACACTTCCCCGTCGTTCACGAGGCCATCGAGGCCTGCGCGACAGTTCTTGCCGGCCTAGGCCATCGACCAATCCGCGAAACGCTCGCCGACGATGCCGCCCTGTCCCGAACCGAAGCGGCGCAGCCGGCCCTTTTTGTCGTCGGATGGTGCCTGTACAAATTGTGGACGTCGTTGGGGGTCACACCTGATGCCGTCGCGGGACACAGCGCGGGGGAGCTGCTCGCCGCCACGATTGCGGGCGTGTTCTCTTTAGACGACGCGCTCCGGTTGGTAACAACTCGAGGTGCTCGGATGGGCGCGTTGCCCGACGGCAGCGGCATGACGGTGCTTCACACCCAGGAGACCACCGCGCAGGCGCTTCTTTCCCAGGGCGTCGTCATCGCGGACGTCAACCATCCAGAAGAAATCGTCGTGGCGGGCGCCACCGCGTCGCTCGAGAGCGTCGAAGCCGCGGCCCTTTCGCGCGGCATCCGAACGACCCGACTTCGTGTCAGCCACGCATTCCACTCTCCGTGGATGAGTCCCATGCTGGACGCCTGGGAGGCCGATGTGGCAGGCGTCGCCCGAAACACACCGACATTGCCCTTTGGCTGCAACCTGACCGGCCGACGCAACGGTTCGGATTGGACAGATGCACGTCGATGGCGGGACCATGCGAGCCAACCCGTTCGTTTCGCAGACGCCGTTCGCGACCTGGCCTCCACCGGGATCGACCTATTCATCGAACTCGGGCCGCATCCCATCCTACTGGCGATGGCCCAGCGCAGCGTAGAACTGCCTGAGACGCGCCATTTCGTGGCCACACAGCGGCGGGGCGAAGAACCGGTCCACACCTTCCTCACGGCCGTCGGGCGGTGCTGGGAGGCAGGCGGGAGCGTGGATTTCAGTGCCCTCCATGGGCCTGCCGCGCGACTGACGCTGCCCCCAACGCCGCTCCAATTGCGGCCGACCTGGCTCGCTGGCGACCGGGTGACCTCTCAGGCCTCGCAGTGGCGCGTCGCTTGGCAACCCGCAAGCGCCAGCGACTTCGTGCCCCTCAACCGCCAGCACATCGACCACCCGCCTTCCCTCACGTCCACCGTTGAAGCATTGTGGCAGACGATCGAGACCGTGCGCCGCGGCCCCCCACAATGGTGGGCGTTGCGAAACGCTGTCGGTGACCAACCCGACCCGGCACAAGCAGCGATTTGGGCATTGCTCAGGAGTGTGCGAGCAGAAGCGCCCGACCTCGTGCTCGGGCAGGTGGATGTGGGAGACGGCGACGTTGCGGGCGGCCCCCCCGAAGCGGAGTCCCGCTGGCAGAACGGGTGGTTCGTGCCCCGCCTGCGTCCAGACCGACCGGTCCCGAGACAAATCGACGCGTCCGCAACTTGGTTGTTGTCAGGCGGAAGCGGTGCCATCGCGCTCGCGTTGGGCGACGCGCTGATCGAAGCGGGGGTTCTGCGTCTCGTGCTGCTCTCAAGACGGTTGCCGATGGACGATCGTGTCGCGCGATGGCAAACGAAGGGCGCACACGTTCACGCCGAGATCTGCGACGTGTGCGATGCCGACGCCGTCGTACGGGTCGTCTCTGACCTACCTGGACGCCTCGCCGTGATTCACGCGGCAGGCACCACCGAGCCGCTCGCGTTCCGGTCGATCGACAAAGGCACCCTGGCGCGCATTTGCGCCGCCAAAGTCGACGGCAGCCTCGCCTGGGTGGCAGCGCTACGGAATCGCGACGTGCGTTCGTACATCGTCACCTCGTCGATCGCCGCGGTGTGGGGTGGCAAGGACCTGTCCGGCTACGCAGCCGCTAACGGGTTCGCCGAAGCGATCGCCTTGTCTCTCGGTGGCAGCGCCGTGGCCATGGGCCCGTGGGGTGGCGGCGGAATGACCAACGTTTCGCGCGCCAAGGAATTGCAGCGCCGTGGGCTGAGATTGTTGGCGCCGTCAAGGGCCGCAACGGCCCTGCTGACCGCACCCCCCGGGCGAAGCATACTCGCCGACGTGGATTGGTCGGTCGCGCGACCCCTCCTGGAGGTAACAAAACCGCTTCCATTGTTGGCCGCGCTTGCCGTACACCCCACGCCAGCCGCACCCATCGTCGGCGCCACCAGCCGCGCAGCGGAGCCCGTCGAAGCTACGATTCTCCGCCGTGCGCGAGAGGCTCTCCGGCTCAGCCCCGAAACGCCGCTCGCTCTCGATCGGCCCCTGCACGACTTCGGATTCGACAGCCTCATTGCGACCGAGCTCAAGAACAGTCTACTGACCGACGGCATCGACGTACCCATGGGAAGGCTGCTCGGGGGTCCGTCGGTACAAGAACTCGCCGACATGGTTCGCCCCCAACAGAGCCGGTCGGCGACTGCCACGTCGAATGAGAATGACGTGCCCCACGCGTTGTGGTGGACCCACGTCGCCGCCATCCTGGTCGGCCTAGGCGCGGGCGTGCTCATCGGCTCGTGCTGACCCACCCTGTCAATGAATCGCAACGTAGAGAAACAGAGGGCGGACAGCCGCGGTTACGGGCATGTGACACTACGGCGTCACGAGGCAATTCGCATGTTTTTCGTTTTTCAAGCCACGTTATTGGGTTGTGGCACACCACCCACAGAACTGATCGACACAGTAGTCACCGAACCCGACACGGACACCACACCGCCGGGAACGCTGGATCCCACGGGAGACGAAACGGGCACCCCGCCCACGGACACATCGAGTCCAACGGACACCGGCACGGAAACGGGCACGGATACGGATACGGATACGGATCCCCCGACGCCAACAACCACGCCCATCGATTGTAGCTACCTACCGCCAGCCCCCCTCGCCTACGACGAATTGTTCGGGTGGGGCACCGCCGAGGATTTCGACTTCGACGGCGAAGGCTTTCACGTCAGCGTGCGTGAGACCAACCTCATTCGCAAGGACCAGATCGGCACGTTTGAAATCATCACTCCGAGCATCAGTAACTTCACGTCAGGCACCCGGGTCATGGTGACGGGCGAAATCGTCGTCGCGAACTCAAATGACAACGAGGTACTAAAAATCGACCCCGTAAGCGGCGCATCCGAGGTCATGGCTGCCGGAATCAGCTACCCGAACGGAGTCGAAGTCTCTGCGGACGGAAAATGGATTTTTGTCGCTGGCAACGGCGCCGGAAATGTTCGTCAGCTCGATGCCATTACTGGCGAGCAATTCCCAGTGGCAGACGGAATCCCCGGAGCAAACGGCCTCGTACTGAACGTCAACGAAGATGCGATTTTCGTAACCACCTGTGCCGGAGAGGGTGTCTGGAAGATCGCCCGAATCGACGAGACGAACTGGGAAGCGCCCACGGTGTTCTGGCACGGGTCCTCCCCCTTCCTGTGTATCGATGGCATCAACGTCGACGCCTGCGACAACATCTACTTCACCGAGTACATCGCCGGAACCGTTCGACGCATCACTCCAGACGGACTCTCCCCGCCCGACATTGTTGCCGAGTTACCGTCACAGTGGATTCCCAACATGCGGTGGGGCGTGGGTGTCGGCGGTTGGGACCCCGACCTGCTCTACGTTTCGGACCGTATCGATGGGCGCCTTTTCGCCATTCACACCCTGATTCCCGGAAAGAAACATGTTCTCGCTCCTTGATTTCCGGTTTCGCGCTGCACGCGATGGTGGATTCGCTGCATTGGGGCTGCTTGCTTGCGGGGACGCCGAGCCGAAGGACACGTCCACCGTCACGCCCGAGGAGACCGACACAGACACGCTCACAGACACCGACACGGGGACGCCTCCCGACACGGGAACCTCCACGGCTGGACCCGACCCCATGACCGTGCCGCTTGGCGAGACGTGTACGATGGAACAAAAGTACGGCGATTTTCGCGTAGAATCCTTTGACACCGACCTTCATTACAGCGTTGTCGCCGGGCGAGTGGCCGATGCCGTGGTCCCGGTGACCATCCTCGAAGAAATCGGAAACGAAGGGGACTGTTTGTTGCTTCGCAGGAACAACCCGTTCTGCGACCCCAATTGTGCGCCGGACGAAACCTGCGACTTTGGCATCTGCATCCCCTACCCCGCTGGCCAGGATCTCGGAACCGTCTCCTTAGGCGGCCTGTTGGAAGCGGTGGACATGACCCCTGTCGGTGCCGCAATGGACTATTTCGACACCACCGTTCCCCATCCCCCCTATGCACCCGGGGCCTTGGTCGCGCTCACATCTTCCGGAGGGGACCATCCACCCATTGAGCTCTACGGCGTCGGGGTCGAACCCCTCACGCTTACCAGCGGCGACTTGCTGATGACGGCAGGCATGGACCTCGCCCTTACATGGGACGTCCCAGTCGGGCCGGCGCGCTCGGAAATTTGGGCACAACTTAATGTCGACCAACACGGCATTACACCCGTCCTCCTCACCTGCGAAACCCTAGACGACGGCGAGTTCGTGGTTCCCGCGTCCCTTATCGACGCCCTCCTGGCACAGGGTGTCACGGGTTACCCGAACGCAACGGTGCACCGGCGCACAACCGACAGCGCGCCATTCTCCGACGGCTGCCTCGACTTCAAAATTGCCTCCGTCCGGGCCCCACAACTGCGCGTTGCCGGGTTCAACCCCTGCACGAGCGACTTCAACTGTACCCCTCCCCAAACATGCAACCTTACGACGGGACTTTGTGAATGAAACCTCTACGTTGGCCCTTGTCGCTCATACTGTGCGCCTGTAACGGTGACGACAAAACCCCAGTGACCGACGATACCGACGTCGTCGAGACCGACACGGACAACGATACCGATACCGACGACACACCGACCGGGGCTTGTTCCCTGCCCGTCGGAATTTTGGGTTGCGATGCAGACGCTTCCGCGGCCACGCTGGTGTGCCAGTCCGACTTCGACGCCCTAGCGTCCTTGCCTTTGGATGCGTCCATTCCCGGCGCCCGCTCCGTCAAGACGGTGGTCGACCAGCTCGATGGCGACGCGCTGTATTTCATGAACAGCGTTCGGTATCCAATACATTGGGAGTTCGCATATTACAATCTGAGCGTGCCCCAGGGACTCCCGCCTGTCGCCGATTTGTCCTCGTTCAATCTCACGGAGTACTACAGCCCCGACCGGAGGTTCATTCTCGGCGCGGTCGTGTACTACGAAGAGAGCGACACTTGGACCTACGAAATTGCGCCGTACGACACCGCGTCGGCCGAGATGGTCGCCAAAGCGTTTTACGCGATTCGCGACGCCAGCTACTACGGCGCGCAACTTCAATTCCATCCATCGTCGGCACTTCACGAATCCGCCGTGGTGCCAGCGCTGCCGACTGACATTCCCATCGTCACGACAGATGAGCTATTTGCCGGGGTGGAGTTCCAGCCCTACAATCTTGGCGAAACGACTGGCCTCCTGACCTTTCACACGACGGAAGAAGTCGATGGCACCTATGTGCCCTACCGTGAGCTGGTGGTTCTCGATGCGGTACCCAACGACATCTCCGTGACGGCAGGCATCATTACCAGCGAGTTTCAGACGCCGCTGGCTCATATCAACGTTCTTTCGATCAACCGGGGCACACCGAACATGGCCCTGGCAAATGCGCAGGAAGACCCCGAGTTGATCGCGCTGCAGGGGAAATGGGTCAGACTCATCGTGGAGGCGTTTGATTGGACAATCGAGGAAATCACCGCCGAAGAGGCTGAGACTTGGTGGGTAGAAAACGCCCCAGATCCGTTGACCGTTCCCACTATCGACGCCTCGGTGACCGAGCTTCGTCGCGTGGCCGATATCATCGATGAGACCGCCGACCTCGCCGCCGAGATCGATGTTGGACTCACCGCATTTGGCTCGAAAGGAACGAACTACGCCGCTCTGTACGGGATTGGCCAGGATGTGGTGCCCATCCAAGACGGATTTGTGATCCCGTTCGCCTACTACAACCAACATATGGAGACCTCCGGCCTGCGAGCCGAACTGGAAGACATGTTGCTTCGACCCGAGTGGTTGGACCCTCTCTATCGGGAGGAAGAACTCGAGCAATTCAAACTCGACATCGTCGCGGCCCCGTTGGATCCTGTGTTCTTGCAGGCCATCATCGACCTGACCTTCGAACTATGGCCCGACTCGAATACGCGGTTCCGGTCCAGTACCAACGCCGAAGACTTGGGCACATTCACAGGTGCGGGTCTGTACAATTCGCAGACCGGTGAGCCCGACGTGCCGAATCCCGAGGAAGAGAGCATCGAATGGGCCATCAAGACGGCGTGGGCGAATATCTGGAATCCTCGCGCCTATGAAGAACGTGCGTACTACGGAATCGACCAGTTGGCAGTCGGAATGGCGCTTCTGACGACTTCGAACTTCCCAGACGAAGAGGCGAACGGCGTGTGTGTGACCAACAACATCTACGACACGTCCGGACTGGAAGCGGCGTTCATCGTGAACGTGCAAATTGAGGATTACGAGGTCGTCCAACCGCCTCCCGGCGTGCTTTCGGACAACTACATCCACTACTTCTACACGCCAGGCGAGCCCATCGTCTACTTGCAGCACAGCACCCTGATTGACCCAGGGGAATTCGTTCTGACGGTGGAGCAAAGTCACACTCTGGGAATTGCACTCGACAATATCCATAAATACTTCTTGCCCGTCTACGGAAATGACGGCGATTGGTACGGAATGGACATCGAATTCAAGTTTGATGACAAAAATACCCCGGGTACGCCGGAATTGTTCATCAAGCAGGCGCGCCCCTTCCCGTGGAATCCGGGCGCTTCCAGTCTCTCCATCTGCCCCACGGAGTGACGTTGCAAAGAACTGCCCACAGTTGGCTTTCTCTCGTGGCTTTCTGCGGGTGCACGCCGCCGAAATCCGTCACCGTCGGGGACGCTCCCGACCTGCCGGATCCGCCCACAGAGGAGACAGATTCCTACCCCACGGAACCCACCCCTCCCACGTCGGAAACCGGGCTCCCCACGGACACGGGCGGAACCACGACGACGACCCCTGTGGTCACCACGACCCTGCCGCCCGTAGACTGTGCAACGCTCGGGACTGAACCAGTTTCGATCACAGAACTCGGTGCTCCACGTGGGTACCACGGACTCGCATTCAGCGACGACGGGAAAATCATCGGTAGCGACGAAAGCTCGCTCATCGCAGTGACCTACGACGACGTGTTCGCGGTGCTCGCCCCGGGAATCGGTGTCGTGCAACAAATTACGTGGATTGATGAAGGCGACCTGCTCATCACCGCCGACGACAGTAATACCTTGGTGCGTTTTGATCCGGAGACTGGTGGCAGCGACGTCATCACGTCCGACAACAACACGTACGGTGTTCTGTGGGGACCTGACGGAAAGATATGGATCGCGAACAACGACAAGATTGAGAAGGTAGACCCTCTCACAGGCGAGACAGAACTGTTCTTCAATCAAGGGGGAGTGTCTCCCCATTCCATGGGCTTCAACGTCGGATTCACGAGACTCTACATCGGAACGGTGTACGATGGAGGAGATGTCTACGCAATCGATTTGGACGCAGATGCGAACCGCGTGGGCGACCCCTACATTTTTGCCGAAGGCGTCGGTTCTTGGCAGGATTGCATCGCGGTGGACAGCTGCGACAACGTGTACGTCTGCGATTTCACGAACTCAAGGTTGTACCGAATCAGCCCAGATGGAAGCCAAGTCGGCACTTTCATCCAATGGGGTTTCAACGAATACGGGCACGGCGCCACGTTCGGAAACGGCGTAGGCGGTTGGCGCAAAGACGCACTCTACCTCCCGCAACCCTACGACGGCAACACCGTCGTGGAGGTGGTGCTTGGCATAGGTGCCGCGAACGCGCTCTAGGCTCAAGCCGTCAGCGGTTAGCCATTAGCTCGGTCGGAGGCGGTATACGTGGCGCTGCGTCGGAAGCTGATGGCTGATGGCTGATCGCTCTAGGCCTTAAACAAGCGCAGCCGTTAGCGATTAGCCGTTAGCTATTAGCCTGGCACCTAGACAATTCGCCGCGGCAGCGTAGTCGAGCGCTTCACCTGAAAGCGCACACCACGTCCAGTCGCGCAGTCCATTGGGACGGTTCGTTCGA
>CAMASI010000053.1 GCA_945861065.1 Klebsiella pneumoniae
ATCAGTGCAGGCAAGGAGGTGTCTACCGGCGCGCCCGTATCCGTGAGCGAGGCCGTCTCCTGCCCGGTCTCCCCCGTTGAGACCGTGCCCGTCGTCTCTCCTACGTTCGCCGTATCCCCGGAAGAATCCGGCGTGTCCAACGTCCCTCCCGTATCGGCAGTGAGGGTGGAGACGGAGGTTGCCGTATCGGGCACAAACCGGATGTCGGGCGAATTCGCCACCTCTTCCTGGCAACCCGAATGAACAACAACGGCGAACAGGAACCTCATGGTGTCGCTACGTCCATGAACCAACTCTACACGTCAATAACAGGTCACCACGTCGAGAGGATCGAGTGCAGCAACGCGCAACATCGTGTCGCTCACTGCAGCGCCTGTCTCCAGCTCCACCACGTCCATCTGGATCGTGAGCGCCTGACCCTCGAGGTCACAAATCACTTGCTCGAAGCCACCCACGGGCGGCGAATAGTCCAGCAACGGGGCCCGAAGTCCCCATGTCGCGCCGACACAAGTCGCCGAATCGTACTCTACCAACTCAAGGTATACAGGGCCTGTGCTCCCGGCGAGCTGATTGCCCGCTGCGTCCCACACGGTCGCGTGCACCGACACGAACGGCGTGGGACTCCGGATGATGGCCGCAACGTAGATATACCAGACGCCCCGCTCGCCATTCGCCAACGTGATTGGGTCGCCTGTGTTGATGGCCCGGAAGGTCGTCCCGAAATCACCTGTCCCAAGCTCGACGACCGCGATGGGCATCAGGCACGGATCAGTAATCGATTCAGTGCTGGTATCCGCGCTCCCATCAGCTTCGGCGATGGGCCCGGCGCTCAGGCCGCTATCGCCGGGCTCTTTGACGGATCCGCAGCCAACCGTCAATGCCAACAGCCACCCAATATTGCACCTCTGAATGCTTCCTCCAACTACCGTAACCAACGCTTCCACGTATCTCAACCGTGGTCTTGACGCATCGCCAGGCCCAAAATGGCCATCAATTACAGGTCGCGACGGGGCGCGATTGCCAAAAGAGCGAAGCATAGGGCATACCAAACCGTCACGCAAAGCCGCAGCCGACTCCGCGACATTGTCGACGAACTCGGGCGCGCCGGACGTTGCCGCGGCCGCAGGAAGCGTTCGCGCAGGCCACGGAGCCGGGCCGCGTGGCCCGCCGACGGCCATTGGGCACTTGGTGCCAACGGCTACCAACGGGTTTGGATCACACCCGTACGATCCTCCACCACGTGGAGGATTATCCGCCACGCACCCGAGGATGATCTCCCGGTTACCGCGACCCTCCCAGGCGGCAGATGCCCATTCATTGGTTCCCCGGCCACATGGCCACCGCGCGCAGGGACATCCGGACCGCGATGCCCACCGTGGACCTCGTGCTGGAGGTGCTGGACGCACGCATCCCGTTCAGCAGTGAGAACCCGCTCGTCGCCGAGTTCCGTGGTGCCAAGCCTAACATTCAGGTCCTCAACAAGTGCGATCTTGCCGACCCCGTCACCACGATCGAGTGGCTCGCAGCGATCCGGGCGAGACCTGGCATGCACGCCATAGCGCACCACCGCAAACAGGTCGGACTCCGCGAGGCCGTGATGAAGCTCGTGAAGTCCTCAGTCCGCCACGACCGTGGTGGCCCTGCTGTGGCCATGGTTCTCGGCATCCCAAACGTGGGCAAGTCGACGTTGATCAACGCACTCGCTGGCCGCGCCATCGCCAAGGCCGCCAACAGGCCCGCCATCACGCAGATTCAACAGCGGATTCAGGTCGGGCCGGACCTCATTCTGGTGGACACGCCCGGGTTTCTGTGGCCCAAGCTGACGCCCGAGGAGGTTGGCTACCGCTTAGCCGTGACCGGCGCGCTGTCGGACCGCGTCGTGGACTTCGAGGACCTCGCGGCGTTCGCAGCCCGCTTCCTGCTGGCGCGCTACCCAGATCCGGTCGTCGCCTGCTATGGGCTAGACCAAGTGCCGTCCGATGACATCGCGCTCATTGACGCCATCGGTCGGCGTCTCGGCTACCTCGCCAAAGGCGGTGTCGTGAACAGGGCCAAAGCTTCGCATCGGCTCATTCTGGACGTTCGGGCCGCGTGTTTTGGACCCATTAGTTTCGAGACCCCCGACGATTGCCAGGTCAACCCGGATCACGGGAATGGCACGGGGGCCGCAAATGTCATGCGAACGCCCGAGTAGGGGTGACTCAGCGTGAGTTCCGCTGCGTGCAGCAACAACCGAGGCGCTGCCGCGACGATGGCCTCCGAGCCATAGAATCGGTCGCCGAGAATCGGATGTCCGATGCCCAACAGGTGCAGCCGAAGTTGGTGCGAGCGCCCTGTCTTCGGGCGCAGCTGAACCAGCGAGGTCCCGTCCTCATCGCGCGACAACACACGAAACTCCGTGACGGCCGCGCGCCCACCCGCATCGATTCGCGAGCGAGGCATGCCCTCCACGATCGACAGCGCGAAATCGATCGTCCCGGCGTCCGGCTGAACATGGCCCGCGACCCGCGCCAAATAAACCTTGTCGACCAGGCGCTCCCGAAACTGTCGGTGCAACTCCGCTTCTGATTTCCGACGGAGCGCAATCACGAGCAGGCCCGACGTATCCATGTCCAAACGGTGCGCGGCGTAGGCAGCCGGGTACCGCGCCGCCACGCGCGTCAGGGCGCTGTCCACCTTGTCCGGGCCACGACCGGGTACGGAGAGCAGGCCCGATGGCTTGTCCAACACGACGAAATCGCGGTCCGCATAGATTTCCACCCGGAAGCAACCCCGTACCTGAGCTATAGCCACGGCCTCCGCCCCTCGACAGGGACGCACAGCTGGGGGCGCCCGTTAGCGAAGCGCCCAAGAGGAGTCTCGATGAACTTTCATCCCATACGGGTGTCCGTCCTCCTGCTAGCAGCCTGTGGCCCAGACACGCCGGCCAACGAGCCGAACGCCACAGACACGCCCCCGGACTTACCAACGACCCCTCCCGACACGGACCCGACGGACACGGACCCGACGGACACGGACCCGACGGACACCGGACCCACGATCCCGCCGCCGTCGGCGTGCAGCAACGACCTCGACGACGATTCCGACGGCTGGATCGATGATTCCGACCCGGGATGTACGAACGACGCCGACGACGACGAGGGCGGATTTGACCCCACGTACGAATGCAACGACGGCCTCGACAACGACGCAGACGGTCTCACCGATGCGACGGACCCGAACTGCGGCACTGCCAAGGAGGGCGAACCGGCCCCTCTGGTTGTCGGCAGCATGCGCCTGTTGCCGATCGCCGCTGGGACCTTTGAGATGGGATGCACCCCAGAACAAGAGGCCACCGGGGTCTGTGACCTCAACGAGTTTCCAGTCCACACCGTCACGTTCGCCCACGACTTGTGGATGGCAGAAACGGAAATGACCCAGGGGCAATACGTCGCGCTCACCGGCGTGAACCCAGCCTCTCATTACAGCTGTGACAGCTGCCCCGTCGAAAGAACCAATTGGCATGAGGCGGTTGCATATTGCAATGCGCTATCGCTGTCCGAAGGCCTCGCACTCTGCTACGATTGCGCTGGCCCCACCTGCGTCGCAGTCGCCGACCTTACGACTTGCGCCGGGTATCGTTTGCCCACCGAGGCGGAATGGGAGTTCGCCGCGCGTTGTGGCGACGCATTCGTCTACGCAGGGTCCGACGATGCCGACGCCGTCGCTTGGACCGAAGTTACGGCCGCTGGCCAGACCCACAAAGTGGCGCAGAAAACGCCGAACCGATGCGGACTTTACGACATGTCCGGAAACGTGTCCGAATGGACCAACGACTACATGAGCGATGAATACGAATCCGGCGCGCTGGTGGACCCCTTAGGGGCATTGTCGGGCTACAACCGCGCCCATCGCGGCGGGAGTTACATTTTCGACCCTACCAACGCTCGTGTGGCCGTCCGGGGCGCCGCGGGCCCTTTCTTCACTTACGACAGCTTGGGTTTCCGCGTGGTCCGGACAATTCCGCAGGCGGAATAGGGGCCCGCGCAAAAATAAGTTGCTGCATCGAGGGCTCGATGGCGCCCGCCGCGCAAGGCGCGGGGTGCAGCCGAACCGAGGAGTACGTGGCGTACTTCGCAGGTTCGGCGGGGCCCCCGCAACGCAGCGCCGCGGGATGCCGGCGAGTCCGAATGCGCAAGTTATTTTTGCGGGGGGCCCCTTATCAACCTGCAAAGACCCAGCCCAACAGCGACTCTGTGACCTGCCCCTCGCAACCCGAGTCCGGGCTGATGAAGTGGTCTCCATCTGTAATGCACCGGTAAAGGGGAATTGTTCCCGCAGTTGGATCCGGCCACGTCCACCCCACGGGACCGAGCGGCTCTTGGCCCTCGCAACTCGGATCCGTCGTCAGCATATCGCCGTCGCCCACCAGGCATTCATACAGGAGGGACCCCCCCACAATCAAATCCCGTGACAAAAGGTAGGTGGATTCGGACGAGAACCCAGGCGGCGCCAACCGGGTAGACGACCAGTGTCCCCGCGCCGGTGAATAAGAACGGGTCAAACGCGTGAACGGAATGTCTTCGAAACCGCAGGAGAGCAGGCCGACATCCCACCGGTTCGCCAACGCCCAGGTGGCCCACGACGGCCTCGCTGAACCGTCTAGCCGACGCAAACCCAACAGCAGGCCCCCTTCTGCGGCGTTGTCCACCATTCGGTGGTAAATGTGATTTTCAATTCCAGGAGTACCGAGAATATTGCGAAAAGAATCGCACAGGGCAGCGTCCTGGGCGGCCTCGTCTCCGCCATGCAGGCCTGATTCCGTAAGGTGGATCGACAATGCCGCCGGATGCCCTGGGTATTGTTGCGCAATCCACCCGGAGAGCACGCCTACGCTGCCGTAGGTGACCTTTCCCTCGTCGCGGTAATCGTCGGCCGAGAACACCGTCGAGAACAGATTGGGCGCATAAGGATGATGGGCGATTCTCCAGACTCGATCCCCGAGAAGGGGAACGAGCGTGGTCAGGAATGTCTGCCCGCCCACCAGCGGGTGTAAGTCTGCCGGAAGGTCCCATTGTTCGTCGAAATGGTGTTCCAGGGAAATGTAGGCCCGCGCTTCGGGTTGGGCCGCCACAATGGCGTCGAAGGCTTGGTTGTACACGTCGGCGTAGGCGGTAGCCCAAGCGCCGACGTCGCAAGCGCCGAGCCCCTCCCCGCAGCCGATGTCAAACCAGCTATTCGAATTCACTTCGTTCTGGATCACGAAATCTGCAATTCGACCGCGGCCATTGAGTCCATTGTACCGCTCGGCGATCATCCCGACAAAGCGCGCGTAGTCAAAAGCGTTTTCCGGCGCGCAAAAGATTTCGTACCCGGCGGCGAGCGGGGAACAGGGGCTCACGGCCGCCCACGCCGGCGTGCCGTAGACAATGGCGGTGACGAGCAGCCCGCGAGCGTGCCAATCGGCGATCGCGTCGTCGGTTGCGACGTCCGTCGTGAAACAGTGGCCGTCGTAGTCGACCTGGGTCAGCGGGTCGCAGGGGGGTGCGACGACGGTGGGCTCCCACGCGGCCCACACCAGGTTCATCCCCACCCCACCGGCCAGATTTCCAGAGATCTCGTCCTTGTCGGCCCAGAAATCGGGTTGGATCGCCTTGAGTTGGTAGGCGGATCGGACCGGATATCCGGCGACCTCGCCGCCAGGTGTTGTACCGCCCGTCGTGGTCCCGCCGGTCGTGGTACCGCCGGTCGTGGTACCGCCCGTGGTTGTGCCCGTCGGCGTCGTACCCGTCGGCGTTGGTTCGGGCGGCGTGGTCTCCTCGGGAACGGTCCCGCCCCCGGGCTCCGTCGGCAACGTTGGGATGGAACCGCCAGACGTGCCATCGGGCGGTTCGCTGAACGGTCCCGAGGGCAACGGACCGGCGCAGGCTCCAAGGACTGTCCACACGAAACACCGCATGTCGAGGGGCTATCAGGCTGCGCCCGTCGTGGTTAGCCGCCGAACATGCTTGCAGAGCTCGATCCATCCCGTGGTGTCGCAACCCCACCGTCTGCTTGCCCCACTTGCCACGCTGCCCTCGAAACTCGTTTGGGGCATTGGCTTAGCCAAACCTGTTCTATTGCCGGAGTATTGTGACCGCCAGGCCCACGAAATCCCCTGCCCGCAAACCCGTCGCCCGCCTTAGCCTGGCGGAGGTGATGTCGATCCTCGAACAATCCGGGTCGGAACAAACGCGAAAGACCTACACCCGGCACGGGGCATTGGGACCGATGTTCGGGGTGAGCTTTGCGACGCTGAAAGTGATGTACAAGCGCATCAAGGTCGATCATGAACTGGCGCTCGCGTTGTGGGACACCGGGAATTTGGATGCGCGCAACCTCGCCGTGAAGATCGTCGACCCCTTGCTCTTGACGGCGTCCGAGTTGGACAGCTGGGCGGCGGTCTACACGCCGCGCCCATGTGGGGGCTACGTCGCCAACGTCGCGCAAGAGGGGCCGCATGCCCAAAGCCGTTCGGACGCGTGGTTGGCGAGCGCAGACCAGACGCTTCGGACCACGGGTTGGGCACTGGTCAGCGTCAGGGCAATGCGAGACGAGTCCACCTCGGACGCCTGGTTTGCAGCGCGGCTCGAAGCCATCGAACGCACCCTCCAGGCCGCCCCGAATAGGGAGCGTGAGGCGATGCTCCACGCATTGATCGCCATCGGATGCCGGAGCCCGGCACTACGAGCCTCCGTGAGTGCGGCCTCGACACGAATCGGCCCCGTGTACATCGACCAAGGAGACACGGCGTGTGGCACGCCCGAGGTGTTGCCCACCCTAGAAAAGACCTGGACACATGCAGCAGCCAAGGGATTTGTTTCGCCGGCCGCACAGGAGCGCTCCCGCGAGTTCGCGCGCTTGCGATGCTGAGCCTCACATGAAGTTGCGGGTATGCAGCGCCGATAGGCCCGCAGCCTCGGCGTCCGTAAAACCAAGCCGAACCAGGTGGGCCCGCCGAGACCGGTCCATTCGTGCGACCAACGCCACCACCCGGTCGAATCCGACCGCCACGCCGGTCGGCGTCCAGCCGTCACTTGCCAGCACCACCAGCGCGTCGAACACGTCGTCGTTGAGTCCGGAAGTTTCACGCAACGCGTCGTTCCGCCCGCGAATGGCCGAACCGAGCCGATCGCGAAGGGACGGGTCCGCAGCTGCTTGACGCCGCAGATGACCCACGGCAAATGCCACGTGGCGAGCCTCGTCCTGCGCAGCCAATTTGGCTACGGTCCGCGTCACCGGATCGGGTCCAAAATCCCTGAGAAAATGAAGGAGTTCGAGAAACGAAGCCTCACCGAGTACGGACAAGAGGAACGTCGCCATCGAGAAATCAGGCTCGCGGACGAGGGTCGCCAGTGACGCCTGGCCGCCCCGCGACGACGTTCCTATGCAGGTTCCCTTCAACGCCGCGCGCCTCGTGAAAACCTCCACATGCCGCGCTTCGTCCGCCACAGTGACGGCGAGCAAAGCAACGACCTCCCGGAAATGCGGATGGACCATTCCGATGAACCGCGCCGGAACCAGCAGCGCCGCCGTCTCGTTTTCGACGAGGTAGGTCATCACCTGCACGACTGCCTGTTCCACTTGGGCAGGCAGGCTAAACTCAGCGTCCCACGGAACAGCGGTATTCGGATCCCACTGCGCCGCGACCGCCTGGGCGTACAGCCTTGGCGCGTCATCGTCCCAAACGACGTGTTTGTCCGTCAACGGGAACTGCAATTCCGCCTCGCCGTCTTCAATGAGCGCGCCACGCGCCGCCAACCCCCAACGGTTGTCTGCCTGCTGTGCGACACCATCCGCCATTCTCGGATCGACGGCACCCGAGGCCAGCGCGCCCACGAACCGGTCACGACCTGAGAGTCGAACCACTGTCCCGGACTCGTATCCATGCCCCGTGACCCGACACCACGCAGCGAGCGTCCCCTGCAAATCAGGGTGTCGGCCGATGACGCGAACACGGTCGGTCGTCCGGAGCGCATCCCGTACCAACACGTAGCTGCCACGCTCGAAGGCCACGTCGTCGAGGTCGACCGTCATGCTATCTGCTGATCGACGAAGTCCCTCACCCGTGCTGCGCCCACGAACGCGAGCACGTCCACTGCCGCTTCGAGCTGGGTGAAGCGGTCTACACGCCCAGGCCTCCACGCCCGAAGCCCCTCCATCTCCAACAGGGGCCGAACGTCGGGATTCTCCCAAGACATTCCCAGGAGAAGTGCGCTGAACCGAGCGACCTCCTGCGACTTGACCCCTTCGATTGCGGCGAACACACAGTGATCGAAGGGTTCGGTCCGAAGCAGCAAACGAGCGTCTTCCGACGGCAAGGTCCCGTCGCGGGCAAATCCAATCCGATTGGTATCGAGAATCGCAGCGGCATCGACCTCCCCTCTGACCAAGGCGCGCGCCGCGTCGCGTTCGCCTCCGATATGGTCGCCGTGTTTGCCAGGAAGAACGTCGAAGGGAACGACCTCGAAGTCAACTCCCGCAACAAGTCCATGCTCTGCGAGTTGGCCCAATGGGATGAGCGTTGCCTGCGGGGAGTCAATTGCGCCGACCGCCACCCGTTTGCCTCGCAAGTCTACCAGCGTGCGCACCTCGCCCGCCGACCGCACCATCAGGACGCTGGTGAGGTCCTGATCGGTATCGCGCATGCAAAACCCTAAAGGTTTCCGTCCTTTCGCCGCGCAGATTCGGCGCGTTTGCACCCAGGCCAACGGGGAATGCCAGGCCACATCGATGACGCCCCGCACCAGCGCCTCGACTTGGCGTTCATAGTTGTGGAAAAGAACCGGTTCTATCAGGCAGCCCCGGGGTTCAAGCCACGCGCGGAATCCATCCCAAATGGCGACGACTTTCGGGTCGTAGGCCACAGCGCCAAGCATCAACATCCGATCACCCGAACAACGGCAGGCCGGTGATGGCCTTACCGATGAAGTCGTAGAGCACGTCAGACGTAGGCGCCATGACGCCCGCGGCGGTGGCATCGCGGAACGCTCGTTCCACACCCACCTCCTTTCGGAAGGCAGCACCACCACACACCCGCATGCACGTCGAGGTTACTTCCTGCGCGGTCTCTCCCGCCGCGGCCTTGCACTCAAGGACTCGCAACATCGCGTCGGGGCGGCCTGTCTCGACGGCGGAGAGCGTGTCCAGCCACAGCGACCTCGCCATGTCTGTCTGGACCCGGGCCTTCGCGAGGTAGGCGCGAACGGTAGGCAACGACGACAAGGCGGCCCCAAGGTGGGTGAATGAGGTCCCCGAAGCGTGGGCACAGGCTCCGGAAAGCGCAGCTTCGGAGATTCCCAAGGACGTCCCGGCACACATGATCTGAAAGATGGGGAGCACAACGCCCATCATGATGTCGAATCCCTGCCCGTCGCCGCCCAGGCGAGCACTGCTTTCGACAACGACATCGTTGCCATCGATCGGCGACGAGTCATTGCCTCTGAGGCCGAGCCCATCGAACGGCCGTGGCACCGACAGCCCGACTGCCCCCTGTTTCACCAACCAAAGTGTCGAGACGCCGTCCGCCTTGACGGGTTTGCTGCTCCACACGAAATGGGTCGCATGGTGGGCGCTTGTGACCCAACTTTTTCGCGCGTTGAGGCGAACACCTCCGCCACCCGCGACAGCTGAGGACTCCGGGGCCCAGAAGTGGCTCCGGCTACCGACCTCGGAGAAAGCAAGCGTCAAAAGCGCCCGGCCTTCTGCCACCTCCTGGTTGAATTCCGGAGTCCCGTGGGCAGCGATCACGGCGGCGCCAGCGTAGTGCATGCACAGCACCATGGCCGTGCTGGCGCAGCGTTGTGCGACCCTCTCGACGACCGCCGCCGCGTCGGTGAAACCCCCGCCGAGGCCTCCGTTCGAGGTCGGCGTCACCAGGCCCAACAACCCCGATTCCTTGAGGGCCACCACCGTCGCACCTGGGAAAGAGGCAGTCTTGTCGACCTCTACGGCACGGTCGGCAATGCCCGACAACAAAGGCTCAAGGCGACCGAAGGCACCTTCTCGAATAGACATGCCACTTCCAGAGGTTTCTTGTGGCGATAAGCGAGTCACTCAGGGTTCAGAAACGACGATCCACGTGAGGAGGTCGACCCCTTCGCCGAGATCCGTGGTGGCCGTAGCGCCGTCCGAGGTGGCAACTACTGGCTCAGAGAGCACGCCATTGAACTGGTTCAGCACACGAATATTCACCGTACCGCCCACAGAAACATCTACGGGAACCGTCACGCCGATCGGGGATGAACTGGTCAAGGCCCACGGCGTCAGCACGTAAATGTCGATGATTCGCTCATCCACGAGGTCGGGGAAATCCACCTGCCAGTCAGACGGAATCCGCCCCGCGCCAATTCCCTGGAGAAATACACCGATCGGGGCTTTGAGGTCATCTTCGACCAGCGTCAACTCGAGGCCATCTCCCACAGAAAGCGTGGAAGGCAACGAATCGTCTCCGGAAAACTCAACGAGGTCTGGAAGTGTCGGGCAATACAAGCGGCCGATATCCTGCACGCCAGCCTCGACGACGATTGGAACGACGCCCGTCGCAAGCCCGTCCCCCTCATGGGTCTTGACGGCCATCGTGTCGCCAGGGTCCGGGAAGAAAGAAAACCTTCCGTGATCGTCGGAATCGTCCGTCAGACACGTGGTGAGCGTGCACCCCAATACCTGGAGACCGGCTACCGGTAAACCAATTGGACCCACGACAACGCCATAGAGGCCAGGGTCCCGCGTTTCGATCGGCGGGTCCGTCTCCGTTCCGGTGTCGTCGGGATCCGTGCCCGTCTCCGAGGGCGTTTCAGTGTCCGTGTCGGTGTCCGTCAGGTCCGTTTCCGTCGGCTTAGGGTTGGAATCGTCACCTTCACCGTCTTGTGTCGAGCACGCGACAAGCAGGATCGTGGCAAGGTTCAAGTGGCCTCCCCTACGGCAGCCCGTCGGAATTCCACCGCGGCTGCTGACAATGAAATTCCGCGCTGCGTCACTAAATGGACCGAACGCCGCTGCGGCGTGCCCGGCCAATTGATGCGCGCAAGCCTACCCAAGCGGAGGTCCTCCTCCACCAAGGACTGCGGAAGGAACGCACAGCCCGCACCGTCGAGAACGCAGCGGCGGGCGGCCTCAGGGCTCGCGACCGTGAGCGTTGGCTGAACGCCGGGCGTCGCCAAGTCACGACCCAAGACTTGGCCGTTGCCAAACTCGCAGGCAACCCACGGCAGCAGGCGGACACGGCCGGCAGACGCAGCTGGCAAATCCACAAGAATGATATCGTCCGAGGTGTACCAAGTCGCGATTAGGTCAGGATCCTTTGGCGCGTCTGCCACAAAGGCGACCTCGCAATCCCCCGCACGAACGGCGGTCAGCGCCGCCTCCGGCATGAACAATCGAACGAGCACATGTACGTCCGGGTGGCGTTGGGCAAATGAGGGCAACAACCGCGTCACCTGAGCTTCTCCAACGGCCGTCACTGCGACTTTCAATACACCCGCAGGCACGCCCACCTGCCCTCGGACCTCGCTCAAGGCCTCCCGCTGAAGTCCTAGAAGACGGTGGGCGTAGGAGATCATCACACGCCCCGCCTCCGTGGGGCGCGAACCGGCGGTGGCCCGGTCAATCAGCCGCACGCCGACGTGCTCTTCCAACTCCTTGATGTGCAGACTTGCCGTAGATTGACTGACGTGCACCCTTCGCGCCGCATCGGTAAACGACCCGAGCGACGCCACGGCCAGGAAAGTCTGGAGCTGTTCAGTCTTCACCGGCGCCTCGCACAACTTGGGTAGTGCGGGCACGAGCCTAAGTGGTTCCACGTATTCGGGATTAAAATCGAAATTCCTGCATCGCCTCGATCAACCCACATCCGCTTAAAACGAGACGCCCTGCGGAAGGCCGCAGGGCGTCAGTAATCTAGCCGCCGACTCGGGCTAGAGCAGAGGAAGAATGGCAGCTTCAAGCGCCGAGAAATCGTATTCTCGGGCGATATACTGCATGACTCCGTTCTTGTCGATCACGATTTGCACCGGGAACGGATTGCTACCGTCGTAGATGCCTTCGATCTCGGAGTAGGTGAACGTATCGATCTCAAGGCCGGCCGGGTAGGTTGTGCCGAGGTAGTCGATGTACTCTGCGAGCCAGGCCGGGTTCAGGATGTCCGCCGCATTGTTGTCCAGCGCGACGATTTTCAGGTTCTGAAACGCGGGGTTCAGCCACAATTGAGCTTCAATGTCTGGCAACTCCAGACTACAGACGGGTCAATATGTGGCGAAGTAAATGACCAGAGTTACCGAACCGAGCGCGTCGGTCGTGAATGACCATTCGCTGTCGTCGGTGAGGGTGGCGGTGGTCTCGGGGAAGGCATCGCCTACCCCCAAACCGGCGCCATTCCCCACGAAGTAGCCCTCACGCAACGGTTGGCTCGGGTCGTCAGACATGACGGTCAGAATGGTGTCTTCTTGGCCCTCATAAGGGTCGTACGGATCGATGAAGTCGATTCCAATCGTGGCCGTAAACGTCACATCCACGGTTGTTTTTTCACCGGGCATAAGCAACGCTTCTGTCTTGTTCGGCACAAACGCCGGGTTGGACGACCAGATGTCGTACACGGTCAAAGGTGCCGTGCCGTCGTTGAAGATTTCGAACGACGCCAAGGCGCTCTCGCCGAGGTTTTGCTCCCCTGGAATCGCGATCTGGGCAAAGGCCTCCGGGAGGACGATATATGGCGCAATGTTCTCGGGATGGACTTCGTAGTTGTACGGAACCCACCAGGTGCCGTTGAACAGGTTGTTGTCGTTCCCGGCGATGGCCAGCACGCGGTCGGTGATGTCAGGGCGCTCGCCGCCATCCGCTGCCTCGGGCAGGGAAGACGTATAGTACTCTTTGCCCACGGTGTGGCGCACCGCGCCGATCAGCGTCGGGTTGGCTGGGTCTACCGCGACGTCGTAGACGCGGGCGTCGCTCCATGCCGCTACGAACAGCTTGCCAGCGTCGTAGTCCACCGCAATCGCCGCGCCCGCATCGATGGCTACTGTGGAGAGCAACTCCAAGAAGCTGGGGTTCGACACATCGACAACCGCGATGCCACCACTCTCGGCGGCGACGTAGGCAATGCCCGTCTCATTGATGTCGATGTCGCGCGCCTGTCCTTCGAACACGAGGCGGTCCAACTCGAACATGTCCGTAGGATCCGACACGTCCAGGGTGACCAATCCACCGATGCCGTCGGTCACGTAGGCCGTGTTTCCGATGACCTTGACATCCCAAGCATTCTCAAGGTCGAGGTACTCGCCGACACGGGTGAAAATGAGGGTGATGGGATCGTAGGTGTACACGGCGAGCCCTTCGTCGTGCAACGTGACCCAGATGTACCCCCGCTCCGAGTCGAGACCTTCGTACGCCGTGGACGAATTCGTGATTCCGTCGGGCGGATCGTTGGTATCGACTTGGTTTTCGCTGAGTTTCGGGATCTCCGTGGGCGCGAGTGTGACCTTCGTCAGGTCGTCGGGAATGCCGTCGAGGTCCACGTCCGTGGTGCTGTTGACCATGTTCAGGTCCCAGCCCGAGAGGAATCCGAGGCCGTCGGTGATTCCGCCGTGATGGGTCGTGAAAATCAGGTCACGGTTGTCGTCGTCCGCCACGAGGTGGATGCAGCCTGGGTTCTTACTGCCCGTGGTCTTGAGGTGGGTGAAACCCTGCGCCTGAAAGCTCATGTTTCCAGGGTTGGTCGCGTCAAGCACGCCAAAGGTGTACGAGCAGTACATCAATTGGGCGACGGTGTCGGGAAGTGCGTCCCGATAAATCATCTCGGACAGATGCATGTGGTTTTCGCCGGCCCCGTTGGATCCAACGGTGGCGCCCGTGCCGTTGTCCTGGAGTCGTTGCAACTCCACGACGACTTCTTCAAAATGCCCGGGCTCGAGCTGCGAGTCGAAGATGGTGTTGGTCACGGTGTCCGTGATGGTAACGGTGTTCGTTTCCGTCAAGTTATTCGTGATCGTAATGTCCTCGCCCGGAACCTCAACGGTGACGGTGTTCGTGATCGTGCGATCGACGTACACAGTCTCCGTTTCGGGGTCCGCCGGCTTGCACGCCATAGCGAGTGCTGCCAGGAAAATGGGTCGTGCCTTCATTCGTGCCTCGTGGACGATGGTTGCGTGGCGGGAGGGCTCTCCTCCTGCTCGGCTATGAAGTGCTGCGCGGCTCGTCTAAGGGTCCGGGATCGTTCGCCAATGCAAAAACATCGGACCCAGGGCGACCAACCCCTTCGGGTTCGCATCGCAACTTCCCTGTAATCAGCTCCGTTCTGACAGACTTTCCGACACCTTCATCGACCGCATGACGGAGCGTCAACATCGGCCACGTCGATGCGCCCGCAATCAGTCAATCACGGCGCCGTCGTTGATCCACTCCTCGACGTGGGCGACGTCTTCGGAAGGAAGCAAGCCAGTTTTAGGCATCACGCTGAAGCCTAGTCCCGCGACGTCAAGCCACAGGGTTGACGCAGACGCATCGCCAGGAACCAACCAGTAGGCTGTGTCGGCGTGCAGGTCGATTCCCTGGACCGAAGGGTGGCACACGTCGCAATGGTCCGCGTACAGCAACTCCATGCCGGCCCAGTCGGAGCTGTAGGTGTTGGCGACCGGCGTGGTCCCCGTCTCCGTGGGCGGATCGGTGTCTGCCGGCGGGTCAGTGTCGACGTCCGTTTCCGTTTCCACGTCGGTGTCCGTGGTCGATGGCTGTTCGCTACAGGCCGCGCAGAGGGCCAACGCCAGGCACAAGTAAAGGCGTGCCGACTTCGATTCGATTCTTACGTTTTTCATAGCGACGAACGCTCCACTTTCCGAACAACGGAGTTCAACGTATCAGAAATATAAAGGTCGCCATCAGGCGCGATATCGACATTGTTTGGCCAGTTCAGCGTCGCTTCCGTCGCGGGGCCCGCGTCTCCGGTCCAACCGGGGTCGCCGGTCCCCGCGATGGTATGGATGATTCCGTCTGTGCCGACCGATCGAATGGTGTGGTTGTTGGAGTCCGCGATGAGCACCGTCCCATCGACGTCCACCGCCACACCGACCGGCCCGCTCAAGGTCGCCGACGTGGCTGGCCCTTCGTCTCCAGCGTACCCAGCCGTTCCAGCGATCCCTGCGAACGTGGACGTTTGGCCGGTCGCAAGTTCTACGCGCCGCACCACGTTGTTGAAGGTGTCGGACACGAACAAGGAACCGTCGTGCCACGCGAGGTGCTGGGGCAGGCCAAACTCGGCCAAAGCTCCTGGGCCATCCACCATGCCGGACACCAGGTTGCCAGCAATTTTCCACACGGTGCCATCGGTTTGGATGACGCGGATACAGTAGTTCAGCGTATCGGCGATGTAGACGTTTCCCTCGTCATCGACGTCGATGCCGACAGGCTCGTAGAACAGCGCCGTCGCAGAGGGCTCGCCGTCCTCGGTGTAGCCGACGTCACCGGTACCAGCGGCGATGACAATTGTGTCGTCCACAACCTTGAGAATCCGACTGGTGTGCTGCTCGAGCACGAGCAACTCTCCGTCGACGGTGAACACCGCATCGATCGGATTCTCCACAGGGGAGTCGAGCGGCGCAGCCCCGGGGACGGCCCAGGCGTGACTGCCGTCACCGAACACCGTCGTGAGGATCCCGTCCGGGTCCAATCGCCGAATCCGGTAGCCGTTGTAGTCCACGATGTAAGGGAGCCCGTCGAGCGGGCTGAACGCCACACCGGTGGGAAAATACAACCACGATTCAAGTGCCGGCAGGTTGTTGCCGTTGTTGCCACGGGCACCGTCGAGGACACCGTCGCCATCGAGGTCGGGACCCGCCGATCCGGCGACCGTGCAAATGGTGCCAGGACCTTCGCAGGGTTCCAGGGGCACCGGCTCGGCCACGACCGGCACACCCGCTGCGTCGTCAGGGTCGACGCGGGGCGCACAGGCGGCCAGGCCGACCAGCGCTACAGAAAGCGGGCACACTGCGGCCCGGGCGCCTACGAAATCGGAGACGCCTAGGGCGCAGCGAACATGCCAGGTCACGGGACCTAGTGGGTGATTTTGCGAACGACGTGGTTCCACGAATCGGAAACGAACACGTCGCCGTGTACGTCTACAGCTACGCCGTAAGGCTGGCAGAACATAGCGTCGACCGCTGGGCCGCCATCGCCGCCGTACTCGCCGACGACCAAGTCGCCGCAGGCGAAAGCCTTGTCACAGGTTCCCGCGAACGTATTGATGTTGCCGTTCGTGTCCACGACGCGAATGCAGTTGTTCTTGGTATCCGCGATGTACAACTCGCCGTCGATGCCGAAGGCCAGGTCGCGCGGGCCGTTGAGTTGGGCGTCCATCGCAGGGCCACCGTCGCCGCTGAAGCCGCCGACAGCGTTCTTGTCGTCGGTCAGCGAGTTTCCGGGAGTCGCGTCCAATGGATTTTCGATGTAGGTTCCGGCCACCTTGCTGATGGTGCCCGCCACCGGATCGAGCATGCGCACGACGTTGTTGTCCGTATCCACGAAATACATATTTCCCTCGTGGAAGACCATGCGGCTGGAGGGGTCCGCTGCCTGTCCAACCGAGGCGTGGAACAACGCTGACGCGGCCGGGCCGCTGTCACCATCGTAGCCAGCAACTCCCTTGGTTCCGGCTACCGTCGTCACGGTCCCGTCGGCGAGCACGTGGCGAATCAGTTGGTTTGCCTGATCGGTGATCCACAACTCGCCGGAATCGTCGAAGACGAGGCCCGATGGAAGGTCAAACGCGGCCGTCTCCCGGGGTACGCCGTCGATATAAGACCGCGCCCCTGTGCCGGCCCACCAGTCGAGCGTCTTCGCGGACAGGTTGACGGCGTTAATTCGGCTGTTGTGCCAGGCCGCTACGTACAGGGTGTTGTCGTCGAGCGGGTTGAAGGCCATGCTCGTGGGATGGTTCCAAGCGGCAGCTAGCGCGGGACCCTCGGGACCATCGCCAAGCATACCGCTTCCTGTCACGGACTGGACCAGACCATCCGCACCCATCTTTCGGATCCGGTGGTTGTTGAAGTCGATGATGTACATCGTGCCGTCCGGGCCGAACTCAACGTCTACCACGAGGTAGAGCGGCGACTTCGTCCCTTTCAGCCCATCCGGCGCGAATTGCGCGATCTCGGGGATGCCGACCACGACGCACACGTTGCCGGACACCGTGCACGGGTCCACAGGCGGCGTGGTGTCCGTGTCCACAGGGTCCGTTTCGGTGGTCTCCGTGTCGGTCGTGTCCGTGTCCACGGTTTCGTGGGTGTCCGTATCCGTGCCTTCATTGTTTTCGCCGCAGGCGATGAGCGCGAGCGGAATCAGGAAAATTGCGCGGTTCATGTGATTCCTTTGAGTTTTTGTTTGGTTTCGCGAACGAGTCAGGCTCAGCGGTAGATGATGCGGAAGCGGTGGCTGTAGGTATCCGCGACCACGACGTTCCCGTCGGGGTCGATGTCGACGCCGAAGGGCCGGTACAGCGTCGCAGAGGTCGCAGGGCCGCCGTCGCCGCCACTGTGTTGTTCGTCGCAGATCTGAACCACCTTTTCGTAGCCGGCCGTATACGGGCAGGTCGCAACGCCCGTTCCGGCAAAGGTTGTGACTACGCCGGTGTTGACGTCCACGGCCCGAATCTTGCTGTTATTCGCGTCTGCCACGAACAGTGTGTTGCCATCGAGCGCGATGTCGGCTGGGTAGTTGAACATCGCGGCGCTACCGGTGGCGTCCACATCGCCCGCTACGCTCGGCGTTCCGGCAAGCAACGTGACCATGCCCGTGGTGAGGTTCGCCACACGAATGATGTGGCTCTCGGTGTCCGCAATGTAGATCTTATTTCCAGCGGAATTGATCTGAATAGCGCCGCCCGGCTCGGGGTTCGCGTTCAGGGGGAAATTGAAGCAGGCGTCGAGCAGGGCGACGTCATCCCCGAAGCAGGTGACACCGTCGTCATAGCCCTTCACACCCTTGCCGACGACGGTGGTGACGACGCTGCCATCGGCCGTGATCTTGCGGATACGCTCGTTCTGCATGTCGACGACCCAAATGTCGTCATTTGCGTCGATGAATATCTCACGCGGCTGCTTGAACTTCGCGACTGCGGCTGCGCCTCCGTCACCTTCGAAACCGGGCTTGCTACCGGCCCAAACGCGAACGAGGTTCGTGTTCTGGTCCCAGGTACGGAGCTTGTGGTTATGCCAATTGTCGGCGAACATGAGGCCGTTGGACTGGTAGGCCTGGTTGGTCGGGTGGTTGAGCGCGACAGTATTTCCGGGCGCGCCCGCGGGCGTCAGGTCGAGTTTGGCTGCATCGCCGTCTCCGAGGAAGGCCGTGCCCATGATGGTTTCGAAGCCGGCCTCTTCTGTGTCGTTGACCTTGCGGATCTTGTGGTTGTTCCAGTCTGAAATCAACGTTGGGCCGTAGGGGGAGAACGTCACAGACTGCGGCAACGAGAACCAAGCGTCCAGACGGTGGGCGGCATCCCCGTTGAACCCATTGATGCCTGCGCCAGCCCACGGGCAGATGTTGCCGGGCGTGGTCGGACAATCGCGCATCACGGACGGAATGGGCTCCGTAGTATCGGTATCAATGGTGCCCGTCTCGACAGTGTCGGTTTCCGGCGTGGTGTCGGTATCTTCCGTGTCGGTGGTCGGCGTGGTACCGCTGTCTGTTTGTTCAGCGGGGCCTCCGCAGGCGGCGAGGAAACTCAGGCTCAGCATGGTAATGGGACGCATGATGTCGTCGCTCCTTTTTAGGTTTGGATCAAGGAATGGATGGAAGGGTCAATTCACCGGCGTACACGATCACACCGTGGTCCAGTGCGCTCAGGTCGCCGCCGACGGCCCAAATGCCGCCGTTGTCGTCGACCCACACGGCATGCAGCCCAGAGGTCGTGGCGGGTGCGCACGTGTCGGGCGCCCAGGCGCCACCGCTAAACCGCCAGACTGAACCGGCGGCAGTGGAGGCAACGGGATCAAAGGAGGGGTGGTCGAATACCCCGACAAATCCCGGTGCAAGTTGGGTCGGAGCGGGCGTGATGTCGGTCAACGTTGCGCTGTCTGCGGACCAAGACTGCGCGGCACCATTGCCTTGACCGCCTACCGCAACCGTTCCGCTTGCGTCACCGGACACAGTGAAAATCGTCGTTCCCTCGAAGAGCGGGCTGTCTTGGTCGGTCCACGTTGCCCCGTCCCAATGCATGGACAGGGCGCCGGTACCCACGACGTACACGTCGGTCGCAGAGCGTCCCCACACCTTGAATGCGCCCCGTTCGGTGCCCGAGGGTGTAGGGGTGGGGGTGGCCGCCAAGGACCAAGTGGTACCGTCGTAATGGTAGATACCACCCGCTACATTGAGGTTGGGGTCAGTGCCCACGAGCCAGACGTCGGTTGGAGAGCTTCCCCAGATCCCAAAGAAGACCAAGGCCGGGTCGCCCACGGCCTCCGAGCTAAACGAGCCGGAAGCGATGTCGTAGCGTGCGACTTCGCCGTGCCCTCCGGCGGCCCAAATCGTCCCCGCACCGTCGTCCCACATCCACCACAGGTCAAAGTCCAGGGCGGACGTGTCGATTCGGGTCCATGCCGCACCGTCGAAGTGGTAGAAAAGCGGTCCGGAGGCGTCTCGTGCACCGCAAGCGTACAAATCGTCTGGCGAGCTCGCACTGATGCTGAACAAGGCGGCATCGAGGTTCGCGGCGACCGATTGATAGGCGCACGATTCGGACCCGCCGGCGCCTCCGCCACCACTCGCACCGCCGTTTCCACTGCCACCCTCGCCGCTGGACCCGCCTGCGCCACCGGCAGGTGAATCGGTCGGGGAAATGTCGGTCGCGCTTGGGTCCGCGCACGCCGCCAATGCGACGCAACACGATGTTCCAAAACGCCTCCAAAAAGCCGAGGGCATTGAATGACTCCAATTGCAATGTGACGAGACGACGACGATTGGATCCGTAAGCTCTGAAAAATACGCATGGGTACCGCCCAACGAAGGGCGTCCAGGGCTATTCAATCACGGGAACCGAATCGGCACCGGCGTAGACGACCACGCCGTCTGTCAGTGCATTGAGGTCGCCGCCGACGGCCCACAAGCCACCACCAGGATCCACCCACACTGCGTGCAACCCACGAAACGTGGCCGAGGCGCGCGTGTCTTTCGCCCAAACCCCGGTCCGGTACCACCAAATACTTCCGTTGTTGCCCGAGGCTACCGGGTCCATTCCCTCGCGGTCATACACGCCTAGGAAACCAGGGGCGATCTGGTCAGGTGTCGGCGACGCAAGCGCGGCCGTCGTGTCGGTCATCGTCTGCGCCTGGCCGTTGCTGGCCCCGCCAACGGCAATTGCGGACGCCCCGTCACCGGCGACCGTAAATAGCGTCACACTCTCATCGATCGGGCTGTCGATGTCGGACCAGGCGCTTCCGTCCCAGTGCATCGTGAGGCTTCCCGTGCCGACCACAAAGACGTCCGTGGCGCTTCGCCCCCACACTTTGAACGCGTCGCGCTGGGACACGCCGTCGGACCTTGTGGAAGCGTTCGCAGCCAGCGACCAGGCTACCCCGTCAAAGTGGTAGATCGCGCCGGGCAAGTCGCCGAGGATGTCACCGCCAACGGCCCAGACGTCGTTCGCGCTCGTACCCCACGTCCCGAAGTAGGTGTAGGCGGCATCGCCGAGGACCTCCGTCGTGATCGTGCTCGTCGCGATGTCCACCCGCGCGACGTTGCCCTGCGAACCTGCCATGAACAGGGTTCCGGCGCCGTCACCCCACAACCACCATACGTCCCAGTTGAGGCCGGTCGTGTCCAGACGCGTCCAACTGGTACCGTCGTAATGGTACACAAGAGCACCAGCGACATCGCGTGCCCCACCGACCCACACGTCGGTCGCGCTGCTACCCCAAACGGAGACCAACGCGGCCGACAGGCCGTCGCCTACGGCCACAAAAAGGGCTTCGGGGTCAGGCGGCTTGTACGAATCCGTCGTGCTGTTCGTATCAATGGCGCCCGACTCTTTCGCGTCGCCAGCATCGCCACAGGCTGTAAACAGCAACAACAAAGCGAGTGCTGACATCCTACAATCTCCGTACAACTACGTAGCGCTAACGGGCTAAGCCCGCCGCGGCGACGTCATCCGGACGCGCCGCATGCACGAGTAGGTGTCGTTCGAAGGCCCTAAGGTTCCATCAAGTCCAGGCGAACCCCGAACAACGCCCTTTTCTGACCGAGCGCCGAGTCCAAGGGCGCTGCGGCGGGGCGTTGTTGCATGACTCGACGGAGGGCCGGATTCGGCCCCCGCGGGGGCGGGTCACGGGACCACCGCCACCGGCCGCCAGGGCCTCGTAGATCGCCCGGGTGTCGTACGCGCCATCGCCCGTGAATCGCTCGATGCTGCCGTCGTACCCTCGGATCATCGCAGCCCCGACCGAGCCGTCGTCCATCCCGCTGTCGGTCAACTCCGAGGCCACGATGAAGCCATCGGCGTCCACCCCAAGATGAAGCTTGCGCCAGCACCGTCCCGCGCCATCGATCCGAGCCATGCACCAACGCCATGTACTGGTACAATCCGAAGAGGCCGCCCCGCTCGGAATCGACGAAAACGATCCCGAAACGGGGGGTCCTCCCGAATGGTGGGGGCGGTGGGAGTCGAACCCACACTCCTTTTGGGAACTCGATTTTGAGTCGAGCGCGTCTGCCATTCCGCCACGCCCCCGTGACGTTCCTACCAGCGACCAGCCCGGCGATAGCGACCTGCGCTCAGCCTGACCCGCCCCTGGGCGACGAGTTCCTTTAGCACGGCGAATACCTCGTGGGGAGGTAGCGTCGGGTACTGCTCTTTGAGCCGGTGGCGAACGCCCGCAACGAGGACGGGCTCCGCAAGGCCGGCATCGCCGACCCCGCCCAAGCGCTCCAGCGACACATTCCGAATGGCCGTCATCCGCTCCGTGTCCTGGTCCGACAATGGCTCAGGGGCCGGTTTCGGCGTCGCCACCCGGGGTGCCTTCGGCGCACGTTCTTTCGGTGCCGCGCGCTCCGCAGCCCTCGGCCTTTCATCTACCATCGGCGCCGCTTTCGCTCGCACCATCCGGGCCCGGCCCGTGCCAATGTCGAAGTTCGCGGGTTCGACGTCCGCCCAGCCTTGCAACAGGGCCGCGACCTTTTCCGGAGACCGATCTGGGCGCTCCCCTTCTTCCAACAACCAGCTTCGAACGTCGTGCGGGACTCGCGACCCGTGGACTTCGGCGAGTTCCTCGACCAACTCAACCCACGAACGCCCATTCGGCACGTCGGCGATCTCGCGGCGAATGCGCGCCACGAACTCTCCAAGTCCGAATTTGAGTGACGCGGGGCAAGTGTGATTCTGCAACAAGGCAACCAAGTCAAAGGCATTGACCGTTGCAAGCTGAACAAATGGCCTGCGAAGCAAGTCCTGACATTGGACCTCCAGCGTGACCAAGTCGGCGCCGCGAATTGCGACTTCGGGAACACGTCGACTCATCCTCACCCTCGTGCGTCCGGCCCGGCTAACGGGGCGCAGGGGTCGGCACATGAGGATCAACCGTGTCGTGACACGACAGGGCGATGGCGGGACCACACAACTCGTCGGCGGAGCGGTCGTTTCCAAAGACGACATCCGCGTCGAAGCCTACGGTTCCGTCGACGAACTCAACGCGCAAGTGGGTTTGGCACGCGCGCTCATCGGCCGCGCCGACGCCGTTGCCATCGAGCTCGACGATGCGCTCGGCGCGATCCAACAAGACTTGTTCGACGTCGGAGCCGACCTCGCGACACCTGCCGCGGATCGTCACCCGTCCATGCGACAGGTCAGCGATGAAGACGTCCTACGCCTCGAAACGGTAGTCGATCGCTGGAACGCAAATCTTCCGCCACTTCGCGATTTCGTGCTTCCGGGTGGATCGCCGCCGCTCGCTGCCCTGCATGTGGCCCGTACCGTGTGCCGACGCGCCGAACGCCGTACGGTGACCCTGATTCGCGCCGTTCCGGATGTGGATTCCGCCGCGATCCGCTACCTAAACCGACTGTCCGACCTGCTCTTCGTGGCCGGACGATGGTTTGCCAACGCAAGGGGCGAGGTCGAACCCATCTGGATCCGAGACCGGTTCAAGACGCTGTCGCCACCCTGATGATCGCGTCGATGCCGACGTCCACGCCGCCCACGCTCGGGCGCGGAACACCCGTGCTGTAGTCCACAGAATCGACGACGCCGACCACCAGCGGCGTCACCGTGACCGACTCTCCGTCGGTTCCCGTGGCGGTGATCGTGATCGTATAGTCTCCCTCGCCTACTGGGTTTCCGTCCAGGTCCTTGCCATCCCACACGAGTTCGCCCTCGCCCTGCCCGACGTCGCCAAGTTCCAGCGTCGCAACCACGGTCCCGTCTTCGTCCGCGATGGTGACGGTCCCCGACTGCACGGGCGCACCTGCCGTGTAGTGTACAGTGACCTCACCCTCTCCATCCTTGTGCACCTGGTCTCCCGACGCCACGACCTCGCTGCCCAAAAGGCCCGCCATGGTGGCGTTGTTGACGCTTGCAATGCCCAAGTACACCATGTCCAGGCTCTCCTGGATGCTAACCAGCTGTTCCAAGCTGCTGAATTGCGCGAGCTGCGCAATGAAGTCCTCATTCTTGACCGGGCTGCTTGGATCTTGGTTCTGCAACTGCACCGTCAAAAGGTTCAGGAAGGAGTCCTGACCAAGCGTATCGGTGCCGCCATCCGTGGGTTGGGGTGCGAGACTTGCGGGGTCAAACGTCGGCAAGAATTGGGCTGGGTCCATATCAACTCCTCATGCGAACAAGGAAATTCGAGCGCCAAGTGCAGCGGCAACTGCCCGTGACGCTCGCGAAACCGTTCCACGCTTCTCCGCCTCTGGCGGCACCACGTGGGCTGCGTATCGACGCAGGTTGTCGCCACCTTGGGAGAGCGCAGCGCCAAGATCGGCCGTCAGATCCCCCACAGCGGCCACAGCGGACGAGGTCCCGAAGACTTCCACCGTGACGCCGTCGGGCCGCACGTCGACCTGGACCCGAAGGTCCTCGACCTGGACTTCCACTGTGCCTTGCACCAATTCCGGCGCGTCCTGGGCCTCGGGCTCGCGAACAGGACCTGATTCGGCAGCCGGCGCTGCGATGCCACTCTCAAGCCTTTCGAGCGCCGGCCGATCCGCACTGGCGACGTCTGCCGGTCGGGCTTGTGCTTCTGCAAGTTCTGGGGCTACGTCAACGAGACGTCGTCGCGAACGTACCGGATCGTCCAGTTCGTCTAAGGCCAAATTCGGCGGGGCTATGACTTGATCGGAGTCCAGGATGACTGGCAGCGCTTCCGGGTTCGCGAGTAAGGGCGCCTGGAGCACCGTCGGCTCAGTGATCGGAACGGAACCCGGCGATCCCTTCATGACGTCGGCGGGCGCCGGCGGGGGCGCGAGTTGTGAACTCGACGCGACCCTCGGGCCAGGTGTAGAAGTCGCCTCCGCGCCAACAACCAGGTGCGGAACTCGATTCGGTGTCTCCTGCCCTTCGCGTGGAGCCGCACTCGCTATCGGCGGGCCTGTTGGCGTGCCCTCCTTGACGACCTTCGTCTCCACAGGCGCACCCATCGACTCCGAAGGCGCGGCGCCCTGTGTGACGGCGTCGGTAACCACGTTCGGTATTTCGACGCTCTCGTCGGACAGCGCAGGCGACGTCGCAACAGGTGCGGCAGCCGACGCGCGCGAGGCCGCCACAACGGTTTCTGGCGCAGGCGCTTCTGCCTCAATCGGCGCCGAGACGTCAGGAACGACCGGCGACAAAAACCTCGGCGATTCCGCCCTCGCCAGTTGGGGTGCGTCCATCACAACCGCGTGCGGAACCGCCAGCGTCAGCGGCGGCATCGCAACCTCGGGTTTGTCGCTCACAACCGAGTCCGCAACCACCACGTTCGGTATTTCGACGCTCTCGTCGGACAGCGCAAACGACGTCGCAACAGGTGCGGCAGCCGACGCGCGCGAGGCCGCCACAACGGTTTCCGGCCCCTGCGCTCGTGCCTCAATCGGCGCCGCGACGTCGGGGGCAACCGGCGACAAAGACCTCGGCGATTCCGCCCTAGCCAATTGGGGTGCGTCCATCACAACCGCGTGCGGAACCACCAGCGTCAGCGGCGGCATCGCAACCTCGGGTTTGTCGCTCACAACCGAGTCCGCAACCACCACGTTCGGTATTTCGACGCTCTCGTCGGACAGCGCAAACGACGTCGCAACAGGTGCGGCGGCCGACGCGCGCGAGGCCGCCACAACGGTTTCCGGCGCCTGCGCTCGTGCTTCAATCGGCGCGGCAACGTCGGGAACGACCGGCGACAAAGACCTCGGCGATTCCGCCCTCGCCATTCGGGGTGGCGTCGGACCCGCGGTTCTCGTATTGAAAACAGCAGGCGACGCCACAGCCACCGCTGCCCTCGACCAGTCCGCCTCGCCAACCTGCGGCGCCTCCACCGTTGCGCCAGTCGCCCTCTCAGACACCGCCCGCACAGCGGGTTCGCTCACAACCGGGTCCGGAACCTGTACATTCGATATGTCGACGCTCTCGTCAGACAGCGCAAGCGGCGGTGCAGCAGGTGCGGCCGTCGGCAAGCGTTTCGCGGCACCACGATCAACCGCGACCTCGGAAGTCGCCGCCACCTCGAGAACGACGGTCGGCGCAGGCGAGACTTGGGGTCCGTCCCGCAGAACCGCGTCTGCAACTACGCGACTCGGAGGCTCGGTTCCATCAAACAGTACGGCACGTGGTCCAACAGGCTTCGGCGACGCCTGCCTGGCTTCTTCGGGCGCGTTGAGCACAACCGCGTCTGGAACCACCAGATTCGGGGCCTCCCTGCTTCCCGCGATGGACGCGGGACCCGCCGCGACCCCACCTCCCAACAACGCCGACGGAAGCACGGTCGCTAACGGCTCTGCTGCTCGCACCCGTTTCGAAACAGTCGTGGACGAGAAGAAGTCCGGCGTCGTGATTCGCAATTCGCGTTCCCGATGCGCTTTCTGGAGAGAACCCGTCGAAGCCTCCAGAACCCGAGAAAACTCGGGCGCTGCGTCCGTCGCCGGCAACATTTTCGTGCGTCGCGCGCGCTTCGTCACGCCGCCTTGCGGTTGAAGCGATTCCGCTTTGCGCAGGGGCTCAAAACCCCAATCGCCAACGACGCTGCTTCGGTCCACATCGGCCGTCAGATTCGTTAGCGCGAAAAGCGGAGCGTGAATCACGTCTCTTCTACCGGCAACGCAAGTCGGGCCGTCAAACGAGCCGCGAGTTCAGGTTTCAAAGCCGCGAGCAGTTTGCCCGCTTTTGTCGGCGTCATGCGCTCCAGCAACTTCACCGCGATGTCCTCGTCAAGCGCCTCAATCCACGCCTTGATGTCCCGCGGCTTGTTCCCCTCCACCATCTTGACGAGACCCGTCAGGCGTTCCTCCTCCACGGCAGACAGTTCTACGAGGCGACTGTCGATTTCGCTCCGCAGCCCTTCCAACGTCTTGATTCGTGCCTCCAGGTCCGTTGTCGCTTGGCGAACGTCGGCCTCTCGTTCTTCGATCGACGCGTCGCGACGATCCAACGTACGCTCACGCGTCATCAAACGGTCTGCCAGCTCCTGCAACGCCGTGGCTTCTGACTCTCTTCGGGTCGCACCCGCGGCAAACGAGGCGCCGCTCGCCGACACTGCGATCAACGCAAATGCCGCGAACAACCCAAGGACTCGCCGAGTCATGCCAGTGCCTTTCGGACACGACCGGAAAGTTCGTCCCGGGCTTTCTCCTCGGCACGGAGCGCTGCGGCAGATGCAGCCGCCGCCGCCCGTTCGGACACCTCGGCCGCTACACGTCGCGCCAACACCGCGCCTTGTACGGCCGTTCGACGCTCCTCAACCACGCCGCGAAGTGTCACAAGAGACGCCTCCACCGAGCGCCGCGACAATTCCTCGCGCATCGCCCAGGCCGCATGTCGCGCGTAGTCTTCCGGATCCTCGACCTGTCGAACAGCCCGCATCCGATTGACCCGTTCCTCGTGAGAGGCAATCGTTCGAGCGGCGTCCAATTCCAGATCCACAGCCTGCGCCAGCGCCCGGCAAGCTAGGTCCTCCCTGATTTTGGCAACCTTCACTAAACGGTCGAGTGTCGCGCGTGTCAAGCAATTCCCCCCAATTGTTCAAGCCACACAATTTGATTCCGAATCCGACGGTCCTGATCGCGCGTGCCCATCCGAATGGAATGGATCAAACGCTCAGGGTCTGCGGTTCGATCGAGTGAGAACAGATTTCCAACCAAGATGGTCGCAGTGACACGATGTGTGAGCCCACTCACACGAACGTCCGCCACTACAGCACGGAGGCGTTCCGTCGCAACGCGCGCACCGCGCAGGTCCGCCTCAAAGAGAACGCAGAATCCGCGTTCGCCAATTCTTCCTACAAAATTCGCCGCATTCAAGCCCTTCAGCGCCTGGCCGACGGCGGCGAGCACACGATCGGTCGCGTCAAGGCCGACCGCGGCGCCAAGGTCGACGAAATCGTCCAGTTCGACGACGGCAAGCCAAAGGTCACGGCGGGTAGCACGCGCGATGACGGCACGATTCGCGAGTTCTTTCCTCAGCATCCGTGGCGACGGCAAACCCGTCGTCTGACACAGATCCCGCCCGAGCTCCAGCTGCATTCGAACCGCGCTCAGCTCCCGTTCGAGCACCAACGCATGTTGACGAATTGCGCCCGGGTCCTGCTCGTCTCCCGCGAGACTTGCGCCGGACCAGCCCTGTGGAATGCCAGGTATTGGCGCGTCGAGGATCTTCGCCATCGCGACGGAGCTCACCAAGGCGTCATGTGAAACCCGGTGCATATCGCCGTCCGACAATCCAAGCGCCAAACCCGCCTGTGCGCACCATTCCAGCCGTGCGTCCTCCCCAGACGCGTGCGCCACGCGCCATGCGAGGTTCTCGCCGAAGCGGAGAAGCGTGGCCTGTTGTTCCGCAGGACCGCCCGACAGCGCTTGCCGGACGGGGCCCGCCAACTCCTCAGTCAGCCCGAGGCGCTCCGCCAATCGGTCGAATGCGTCCGCGCGCGTCCGCTGGAACAACTCGCGCTCCGCAATCACACGCTGCGCAGCCGACTCCGGGCGCACCAGCTCCAAATAGGACACGGCAAATGGACGACCGACAAACAACTCCACGGTGGCGAGCTGCATCACCATCGCTGCGGCGCCAAACCACTCCTCGGTGTCCAAACCGAGGGCTGAGCCCAAGGTCGACGCGGCCGCCGCCGTCCTAAGCGCGTCCTCCCACAACGCCGCAGTGAGAAAGGGGGGCAATTTGGCTTCGGCCAACCCAGCCCCCAACATGGCCTGAGTGGCTAACCATCCAACTGATTCGCTTCCCAATACGCCAGCTGCGCGATCGGGAGGCACCCGTCGGCCACGGGCAATCTCCAGGTGCCTGCTCAGCACACTGCTCAGCCCATCCGTGGCCTCCACAGCCAACGTCAGGCGCGCGGTGCTGCCGCGGTCGTCCCTTGCAGCCTCCACCACTCTTCGCAAACGAATGAGGTCCATTTTTTCCCTGCCGCCATTTCGGTCCAGACAGGTGCCACTGAAGTAGAAGCGAGCCACCCCTTGAAAGCTTGGCGTTCCACCACGCCTTTGGTCGCGATCAATGTGTTGCCTCAACTGTTGCAACCGGTGTCCGATAGGGCCGCGATGGCGCGCTCGACGACCACGACCCCATTTCCTCGCGGCGATGCCATCTTGGCTGTGGGCGTGTTCGGCCTCATCGCCGTGATGCTGATCCCGCTCCCAGGGTGGGCGCTCGACATCTTCTTGGCGTCCAGCATCGGCGCGAGCTTGTTGCTGTTCCTGGCCGCCCTCACCGCGCGCCGCCCTGTAGACCTGTCGACCTTCCCCACCCTGCTTCTGATTGCGACCCTGTACCGCCTGGCCCTCAACGTCGCTTCTACCAGAACCATTCTACTACACGGGTCGGAGGGGACCGATGCCGCAGGTCACGTCATCGAGGCGTTCGGCCAATTCGTCGTGGGTGGCAACGCCGCCGTTGGTTTCGTTGTTTTCGCCATCTTGGTCATCATTAACTTCGTCGTCATTACCAAGGGAGCCGGCCGAGTCGCCGAAGTAGCCGCGCGCTTCACCCTAGACGCCATGCCCGGCAAACAGATGGCCGTGGACGCCGAGTTGAACGCGGGCCTAATCGATGAAAAAGTCGCGCGCGCCCGCCGCTCCGAAATCGCGCGGGAAGCCGATTTCCATGGCGCAATGGACGGAGCCAGCAAGTTCGTCCGCGGCGACGCCATCGCCGGCATCGGCATCACATTCGTCAACGCAATCGGCGGCGTACTCATCGGCGTTTTCCAACACGACATGGAATTTGCCCATGCCGTCGAAACCTTTCTCATCCTGACTATCGGCGACGGCCTCGCCGGCCAGGTGCCGGCACTGATCGTATCCACGGCAGCCGGTCTTCTCGTCACTCGCGTGTCCGACGCCGAGAACCAAGGACTTGCCGACCAAGTGCACAGCCAGTTCCTCAACGGGCCTTCCATCTTGTGGCTTGGCGCCGGTGTGCTCGGGCTCTTCGCCCTAATTCCCGGACTCACGCTCCCATTTGCGGGAATCTCCGGAGCACTCGCGTGGGGCGGCTGGAAACTCCACACCCAAACGACCAAGCCCATCGCAGCACCGACGGACCACAAACCTGCCGCTGAGGCCCAACCTGAAGACCTACTCGGAGTTGAGGCACTTGCCATCGAGTTTTCCGGCGACCTGCTCTACTTGGTCGACGAACGCACTGGCGGAGAGCTTCTCCAGCGAATCACGAAGGTTCGTCGCCAATTCGCGCAGGAACTCGGATTGGTTCTACCTCCCGTTAACGTTCGGGATGATTTGGCCCTCCCCCCCGGCACCTATCGCCTGCTGTTGCGCGGCGAACCCCTCGCCACTGGCCGTCTCCACCCTCGACAACACTTGGCCCTCGACCCAGGCACTGCCAAGGGCGCTCTCGCCGGCGTATCCACGACGGATCCCGTATTTGGCTTGGCGGCCTACTGGATCCCGGCCGCGCTCGTGCTCAAGGCTCAGCAATGCGGGTACACCGTCGTGGACGTGCCCACGGTCGTGACGACACACCTCGTCGAATTGATGCATATTCATGGCCACGAGTTGTATGACCCTGGCCAGTTAGACAAAGCGCTGGAGCGAGTCTCGCGCAATCAGCCAAAACTCGTGGAGGATCTGTCCCCAGACCCCTTGCCTAGGATCTCGCTGCTTCGTGTCTTCCGCAATCTCCTTCGGGAGGACCTATCGGTCCGCGACGCCCAGACGATTCTCGAGGCGCTAGCGGAACACACGAGCAGAACGAAAGATCCGGACCTGCTCACCGAACTTGTTCGGCAACGCCTGTCGCGGCAGATCTCCCGGCGCTGGGCCCCAGAGGGCACCCTGGCCTGCGTCAACCTAGGGCCTGCACTGGAGGAGGCTGTCCTGCGCGGCCTCACCGCTCGCGAGGGGATGGCGCCGGTGTTGGCGCTGGACCCCCCTACAGCCCGGCAGCTCATCATTCGGACGCGCGAACTGACGGAGGCACATAGCGGCGCCACGCCGGCCGCCTTGTTGTGTCCTCCGCTGGCCAGAGGGGCGATTCGAAGGCTCGTCGAGAAGGCGCTCCCGCGTGTTCCAGTTCTGTCCACCGCCGAGCTCGTACCCACCGTCCGCCTACTCAACGTAGGAACTGTCGACGTCGACAAAGCGCTCAAGGCGGGCTGAGTCGCCGCCGATGGAGGGGAGCGCGGCAGGTCGCCGATGCAGTCGGAGCTTAAATGTTGCACCGTGCGTACGTAGCGTCGAGCGCTCCGCCTCTTCGGTTAGTGGACGGGCTCACCCGTGAAGCCGCTTGCGCCAAATACCAGCGCAAAGTCCTGCTGATCGCGCGGCGCATCTATGAACGGCTGTCCTCAGACGCATCCGTCACCCTCGACGACCTGGCCGCCTTTGGCGCGATCGGGCTGTTGGAGGCCTTCGACCGATTCGATGCTAAGCGGTCCATTCAATTCGGAACCTACGCAGAGTACCGAATCCGCGGCGCCATCTTCGACGCGCTCCGCACCCATGACACATTCACCCGCCGTCGCAGGCAACTGGCCAGAAAGGTCGAGAATACGGCGGAAATCGTCCGGAAAGAGTTGGGACGGCTCCCCACCCCAAATGAGGTTGCGGACCGCATGGAAATCGGGTTGGAGGCGTACTGGGCTGCGCTCTCGCGCACCAGCCCCGTTTCCCACGTCTCCCTTGAGGACACTGATCTCGACGGACGCCCGCTGCTCGAAATCATCGAGGATGGCACGTTTTCTCGGCCTGGCGAGGCGATGGGTCGCGATGAAATCCGGGGCCATTTGCGCGAGGCCATCGAAGCCCTGCCTGAACGCCAACGCCACATCGTCCTGATGTACTATGCGAAAGACATGTCGCTAGCCGAAATCTCCGCGGTGTACGGCGTCACTGTGAGTCGTGTGAGCCAAATCCTCACAGACGCTCGCGACAAGATGAAACGACGTCTTGTGGCTGTGATCGAGCCTGAAGACATCGCGCATGCGGGTGAGCCGTGAGCCGCGAACTGTACGCTGCGGTCTCCGGAGGGTCCGCCGCGTGGAAGCGGATGGACACCGTCGCTCAGAACCTGGCAAATATGGGCACCGACGGGTTTCGTGGCTCTCGCGTCGCCTTCGAAATGTACGAACCCGAGGCGGGTCTGGTTCGCGCGACCGAACCTACGCCCGACCTTCGAGATGGCGCGGTCCACGCCACCGGCAACGCTCTAGACGTCGCGCTCCAGGGTCGCGGATGGCTCGCCGTCGACGGCGGGGACGGCACGTTCCTCACTCGGGACGGGCGTCTCGCCGTCAACGAATCTGGAACGCTTGTGCATGCTTCGGGCCGACCCGTTCTCGGGGTGGCGGGCGAAATCAACATTCCTCCCGGGGAAACGGTCACCATCACCCCGCAGGGAGTTGTTGTAGGGAGCGAAAGTGGAGAAGTCGGCCGCCTACGTCTCGTGGACGGCCCGGCAGTTCCTATGGGTGGCAGCCTGTGGAAACCCACCGGCGATTTGGCGGAGGCGACACCACGGGTGATCGGGGGCGCCTTGGAGGGGTCGAACGTGGATGCCCTTGGCGCCATGGTCGAGCTCGTACAAGCCAGTCGCGCATTCGAGGCGTTTCAACAAGCTATTCGTGGCAGCGATGAACTCGACTCGGCCCTCAATCAGGCAGGAGGCCGCTAATGCGCGCACTGTACGTCGCAGCGACCGGGATGACCGCACAACAAACGCGGATCGACACCATCGCCGACAACCTGGCGAACAGCGGCACCACGGCCTTCAAGAAGGGTCGCGCCACGTTTGAGGACGTCTTTTACCAGCAACTCACCACGGGTGGGGACCCCGCCTCGGCCGCTCGGGCAGACGCCGGCGGTGGTGTTCGCCTCTCGGGGCTGCAGAAGACCCACGTGCAAGGTGCCCTCACCAGTACGGGAGACCCTTTGCATGTCGCGCTGGAAGGACCGGGCTTCTTCGTATTCGACGATACAGCAGGCGAGCCTGTGTACGGCCGTGACGGCGCGATGCGGCTCGACGCCGACGGGCGCCTCGTCAATGGGGCCGGCCTCGCTCTTCGCGGCGACATCCGCATTCCCCTTGAGGCGACGAGCGTGACCGTAGATGCGGATGGAACCGTCCAGGCCACGCTCGACGGTGAAGCTGTCGCCCTCGGTCAGATCGATGTCGCGGTATTTACAAATCCGGCCGGGCTGGAAGCCGTCGGCGGCAATCTGTACCGGCAAGCACCCGGCTCCGGCGAACCCATCGCCATTGAACCCGGTGCCGGAACGTCGCTGCGACAGGGGTTCGTCGAGTCTTCGAACGTCGATGCGGCCGAAGAGCTCATTGAGCTCATCATGGCGCAACGCGCCTACGAGCTGAATAGCAAGGTCGTTCAAGCCGCGGATGAAACGCTCCAGACGGCGACTCAAATCCGGCGATAATGATGACGCTTGAAACCTTTTCCAGCTTGCTCTCGGCGTGGGTCACCGATCGGTGCAACGCGGAAAGCGTGGACGTAGCAAGCGCCGGGTTGGCCAGCGAGCTGTTGGACGGGGTGGATCGCGTCGTCCTAGACGGCAATCCGTGCCGAAGTCATCCTATTCTCCGGGTCGACTTGTTCGATGACGGTGCGCTCACCGTGCTCACCTTCCGGCCCGCGCTCGCAGTGTGGGTCGAAGTCGCCGTCGCCCAGGTCGATACCGCCGCCGGGACCACCTTGCAGGTGACGACCGGACGCGAGCGCGTAGACCGGGTTTTGGGTCATCCACCGAATGCGACGCAGCCGTGGATCGCAAAGATCGCGGTCGTTTCCGGTACGCCGATCACCGAGGCGAATGCCATGCCAACGCCCGACGCGAGGAGCGGAGATGGCGTACAGGTGCTGTTGGGGCGAGGAAGCGTCGTTCTGAAGTCCGAAGGCAGGTTGCTCGATGGGGGACGCGTGGGGGATCGCGTCCGCGTCGCCGTCACCGCCACCGGGACGGTCCTCAATGGCGTGCTTGTCGCAGCGAATCGTGTGGAGGTCCTGTGATCCCGTCGACACTACTTATTTTGACAATCAGTTCGGCCCTTGCTCGCCGCGAACCTTTGCCTCCTGAACGCCCATTGACCAGCCCTTCAATTCTTCCCTACTTACCCACCTCGGGTTCCTTGTGGAGCGAGGTCCCGGCCCGACAAATGATGGGTTTGGACGGCAACGCCAGGCAGGTCGGCGACCTCATCACCGTCGTCATCACTGAAAACGTTGAGACCAACCTAGGCGCCGAAACAAAAACAAGCCGGAAGTCCACACAGAGTGCAGCGATCAGTGCCTTGTTGGGTGTGGAAAAGACGCTGAAAAAGGCCCATGGCCTAGAAGAAATCGGTTTCGATCTAGAAAGCGCTTCCGAGTTTCTCGGAAGCGGAGACACGTCCCGCGACGCCAACGTGAATGCCACACTCACCTGCGAAGTCATCGAGGTTCTCCCGAACGGGAACCTTCGCATCTGGGGATGGAAACAGGTTCGCGTGAACCGTGAAACCCAGTTCGTCGTCGTGGAGGGAATCGCACGACCCAGAGACGTCCAAATGTCAAATCGGGTGGACAGCGAACTCCTCGCAACGGCTCGAATCGAGATCACCGGCTCCGGCGTGATCGCCGACAAGCAAGGCCCCGGAATTGGCTCGCGAATTCTAGATTTTCTCTGGCCGTTCTAGTGCGACGGTCCGTTGGTCCTTCCCCAGTTAGCCGCTAGCGATTAGCTGTTAGCCGTTAGCACGGACGGACCGACCAGATGCGTGACTTCCGAGACCTGCAGGTCTGCTGCGGCCGCGACGGGGAGCGCGAGCTGGCGCGCTTCATCGCCATCGCCGCGGGATCGGCGTCCGAGACGGAGTACCACCTTCTGCTGGCGCGCGATCTCGGCTACCTCGGGCCGGAGCCGTACGCCGACCTGAACAGCCGTGTCAACGAGGTGAAGAAAATGTTGAGGTCCTTCCATCAGAAACTAACAGCTAACGGCTAACAGCCAATGG
>CAMASI010000054.1 GCA_945861065.1 Klebsiella pneumoniae
GATTCGCGGCCTCGCCCTAACTAGACCTTAAACAAGCGCAGCCGTTAGCGATTGGCCGTTAGCTATTAGCCTGGCACCTAGACAATTCGCCGCGGCAGCGTAGTCGAGCGCTTCACCTGAAAGCGCACACCACGTCCAGTCGCGCAGTCCATTGGGACGGTTCGTTCGAGCTAAACGCTAACGGGTGACAGCTGACAGCTTGTTCGAGGACTAGAGGGGCGAATGTCAGCGTCGCGCCCCCTATTGGTTGCGGTCGCCGGGACGCTGGTCCTGGGCGCCGGCAAGCTTGCGGCCGCGATTGTGACGGGCTCACACGCTGTCTTAGCGTCCGCGCTTGACTCGCTTGCAGACGCGGGCGTCTCGCTCGTCAACCTGCTTCTGGCCCGGGCTGCGGCGAGGCCGCCAGACGACGACCACCCGTTTGGACATGGGAAGGCGGAGGCTATCGCCGCTTTGGTTCAGGGGTTGGTGCTCTCCGCGCTCGCCGTCGCAATCGCAGTTTCGGCGGTAGCTCGGCTCGTTCACGGTGCACTTCCTCCCCAGTCCGTCCTGGCTACCGCCGCGATTGGCGTGTCCATGGTGGGGTCTTTCCTGATCAGCCGGCACCTCATGGCCGCCGCCGACGCCACGGGCTCATTGGTCCTGCGCGCGGACGCTACCCATTACCGAATGGACCTCTACAGCGGCGCTGGCGTGCTAGTCGCGCTTGGGTTCGGCACCTGGGTGAATGACGCTCGCCCCGACGCCATCGCGTCGCTGGCCGTCTGCGTCCTTATCGGCAAGGATGTGGTCGGACTTGTCCGTGAGGCGGTCGATGAGTTGATGGACAAGGCCTTACCGAGTGACCAGGAGCAGGCGATGAGGGCCGTGCTCGCAGGATTTGAACAGCAGATTCGGAGTTACCACGCGCTCCGGGGGCGCAAGGTGGGTCCTGTGACATTCGTGCAGGTGCATGTGGTCATGGACCCCGACCTCACCATTCGAGAGGCGCATCATATAACGGACGAAATCGAAGAGGCGTTCCGACGTAGGTTTGCGCCGGCGGATGTCATTGTTCACGCCGACGCGGACGACGATTCATAGGCTAGACGAAATACTGCGGGATGCAGCCGCGCGCGAAGCGGAGCGTTTATTTGGCTGCGGGCCCTCACTCGAATTCGATGACGCGCGGTCCTTCTGGCGGTGGGGCCGCGACTTCGGGCGGACTCTCCGGAGGTGCCGCTATTTCGGGCGTTTCTTCGGGGGCCGCGGCGGGAACGACCGCGGCCGGAACGACCGCGATGGGCACGACTGCAGCGACTGGGCAGGCGCGCCAGGAGCGGTATCGAATTGTTTCTTTGCGCTCAATCTGCACCCAACCCAACAGGGCTGACACAGTATATTGTTGCGCTTCCGCAGTTGGAAAAAGGTTTCCTGCGTGCGTTTTCCCACGAATGCGAACGCTTGCATCGTGGATTTTACCACCCCCGAGCGAGATGGCGGCCTCGGCAACTGTGTCAAGTTCGGTGGGTAGGGTGGCGCCGCCAGGAAAGAAAGCGCGTTGTTTGACGAATGGGGCGGCCTTGTTGTCTCCAATTGGGACGGTCCGGTCGAGCACAACGCCGTCGCGTGCGACGTCCCAGTGCGCCCACGCTGTCTCCACGTCACCACCGAGCTGTTCTAGAAGTCGTTGCAACTGGTTTTCCGGAGGTTTCTCGCCGTCCACCGCCACATGCATATCGAACCCTTCGTCGGGTCCCGTGCTTGCCCATAGGGTCATCGACCTCCGCTTGCCGACCAAAGGGGCGATCGCAGCCTCGTCCACGTAGGTGTGGCGTGACGCGTCTTTGTCGGACTCGACCTGACCCAACGACCGAACGACGAAACCGCTCCATATGCCATCGTCAAATCGAGCCACGAACGCGGAATCACCGCGTTTGCTACCCCAACGCCCGTAGTCCCAACTCCAGGTGGCATCCCCGACCACTTCCCAACAGCCCGGCGGTCCCGACAGCAGCTTCATCGCTCGGTCCTGCCAGGGACCGGGGTCCTCTACGTCGATTCCTTCCGGCACGCCGCCGAGGGCGAAGCCAAGCAGTGTTGTCCACATGGCCCGCGGCTAGCCCGTCCCTGGGCACCCGCACAATGCGTCAACCGCCATTTCCAACAGCCGTTCGGTCCCCACCGACACTGGTGATGCCGTTGACAAAATCCAACGCTTCGGACTGGTCCAAAGCGGGATTGTCTTGCACCAAAACGTCGCCGGTGACTTCCACTATTCCGTGGAGATTACTCAACGTGTTGAGTTGGTCGCAGCCCACGACCTGAAGGTTGCCGTGGACAATGAGGACCGCATCGAGCCCATCCAGGTCGGAGATTCGATCCACATCGTCCAAGATCAAATCCCCGTCGATGAGGGACAACCCCTTCAGGTCGTCCAAACTCTCCAGGCCGGTTCGAAGCAAGGAGAGGCCGCCCGTCGTGGTGAGCGACTTGAGGCCTGGCAGACTTGTTTGGTTCGGCGTGTCTGAAATCTCAATCCGCCCTGACAGCGTTGTCAGGGAATCGAAGCGCCCAACGCTGGGAAGGGCCGGCAACTGCGTCAGCCGGAGGTCGCCGCTCAGGACGGTGAGCGCCTGAAACTTCGGAATTCCAATCAGCGTCAGGTTGTCGTCGATGTGAATGCCGCCTGCGGAAACCAGCGCCGCCGGAGCCGGGAATGAAGTCAGCTGCGGCATCCGTTGGAGCAGGAGGACCCCTCCGATTTCCTCGACGAAGGTTAAGAACGCGAACTCGGTGACTGCCGGGAGGTCGACAAGAGTCAGGTCACCGCCGACAGTCACAAGATCCGGGGCGACGCCGACCGAAGTGGCCGACGTCATCGACGAAACGGAAAACGACCCGGCCACATCCAGTAGCGCTTGAAATCCATAAATACTTTCCGCTATTGGATACTCAGCCAGCTCGACATTTCCGCCGACGGAAACGATCCGCCCGAATCCATCGAAGTCCTTGAGTTGCGGTAAGTCGGTGACAATAAGGTCCGCGCCGACGCTGGCGACAGAGGTGGTCAGCCTCAAGTCCTCCACACCGGACAAGTGTTGGAATTCGAGCGAGCCGCCTACGGTCTCCAGGTCACTGAAATCTAGCGTGACGGCGGCAACGTCGGTCACAACGAGATTGCCACCAATTGACGCCAACTCCCCGAAAGCCATGGACTCAAGGTTGTCCTGGGCACTCACCAGTAGGTTTCCACCGACGGACTCCAGGCTGGCGGCGCTCAATGTCAACCGTTCCGGGTCCGCGTCCGCCACCAAGTTCCCACCCACGGCGGTCAATCCTGGAAGCGCCAGGTCGGGATCGCCACCGGCCGGAAGTTGAAGATCGCCCTCTACGCTACACAAATTTTGTGCGGATTGGTTGAGCACGACGTCGGATATGACGTGTTGGCCGCTGAGCGAATCGGGGTCGAATACCGTAACGGTGAGGGGCCACTCGCATAGGCCTGGCGTGGTGGTACTTGCACCAGGAAGGTCGCAACTCACCCACTCCGCAAGGCGCGCCCGTTCCTCGTCCGACGGGCCCGAAATGGCCGGCATCGTCGGGGACGCCCCGGTGGCGCGCGCAACGATTCGGTCCGACCACAGAACAACGTCTGCATACGTGTCGAAATTGACGTCGACGGGAGCCCCGTTTCTTGCGTCGCCAACGACGCCAATCGCGTGACAGGGGGTGCACCAAGTGCGGAGCAAGGGCTGGGCCAGCGACGACCAACTGTCCCCACTCGCGCAGGCTAGCGGCGGATCTTCAGGGGTACAGCCGAAGAACGAGAGCGCCAACACGAAGGTCCCAACGGCGCTCACAGTGCCCGCCATGGGGCGACTCCTGGCAGCCATTCCGTGGGGTCGATGTCGAGGCGTTCGAGAACGCCTGCAGCAAAGTTATCGAACTTATTGAGCTCGCCTCTGGATTCATCGACTGCTCCACTATCAAGATTTACCGGCAAACTCTCCAAAAGGTCGTTCGTCCCACCGAACGCCCTTCCCCCCTGCAGCCCGGCACCGATGAGCAGGGCCGACGTATGGCCCCAGTGGTCCTTTCCTGCCCCTTCGTTGAGCGTAGGCGTGCGCGTCATTTCGCTGGAGACCACGACCAGTGTGTCCTGAAGGATTCCGGCAGCTTCAAGACCAAAAAGCAGTTGGGAAAGGCCCGTAAACATCCCGTCGTAGTACCCGTGTTGATTGACATTATTTATATGCGTGTCCCACGCACCAAACGATTGGAGAAGAACGGAACTGCACACTTCGCGCGCCAGCAGTTCGACGGTCAGCCCGACGGTGTCGCTCATCTGCGGTTCGGAACCGGGTTTTACGGACGCCGCGAGGTCCGCAGCTTTGTCTCGCAGCCGCACGGCCCGAAGTTGGGACTGTTCCAAGTCGGCAAGTCGGGCTCGGGGGTCCGGGTGGCCGAGTTGGTACGCGGCCCGGCGGTCAGTGAGGTAGGAGGCTATCCGCGCTTGAACGTCCGGCCTCATGTCGCCCAACACGTCGGGAGCCACCCCTTTTGCGGGAGGAAACCGGAGGCTTGGATCGAGAAGGGTGGCAAGTTGGGCGCGTTGTCCGAGGGCGCCGGTCGTAGCGGCCAGCGGCCCCGAGTATCCCACGCCCGAACAATCGAAGGAGCCGACGGGCAAATCCGCACCATGAATTGCGCCCGCGATGACCGACAAATCAGAAAAGCCTTCGGATTCTTGGCCGGTCAATATGCGCCTACGGCAGGGATCGTGCGCGATAGCGCCAACCCAAATGCCGTTGACGGCCACGACGGCGGACCCCCAGCTTTCAAAAAAGCTGCGAACCGCTGGGCGTTTCGCGTCGTTCACCTGGATCGGGATTCCGGAAAACGTTTCTACGGCCTCTCGGTCATTCGGGTCATTCGGATCTTCGTCCACTTCCGGCCCTTGGATGGTCGGGATGCCTTGTTTGGGGTCCAGGCAATAGGTCACGTCCCAACCGCCATCGGCCAGCACGTAGACGAATCGCTTTCGCGTGGCCGCAAAGGCCGAAGCGGGCACGCCGAGCAGCGCTGCTGGACCCGCGGTGAGCATGAATCGGCGGGTAGGTGTCATCAGTAAAAAATGCCTCGCGGGTCGCGAAGCATCGCCGCGACGACCGCTTCCCACGCCAATTCTGGCGTGCCTGTCATGGTCAAAACGTCGAGCCACAGCCCGTAGGTGGCGGATACCGGCGCGTCGTTGGGTTCCAACACCTCTGCCAATACGATTTTGTGCAGGGTCACAATTTGCGCCCGAACGGACTCGTTGTCCGTGGTATTCAACTCGACATCACTAAATAGTTTGCGAGCCCCGCGATTGAGTGCAAAGTCGGTAGTCACCGCGTAGCCTGCGGCCTCATCGGTGAACTGGTCATTCACGAGTATGCGTGTTGGCGTAGGGGCGAAGGTCGGAACAAGCACACGACCGCTGTCGATTCCTCCTGCCAAGGCGCGGAAACCGAATCGGTCACTGGCGAGCATGGGCGTTTGATCCCAACAATCGGTCTGGCAGGGTTCGTCGGTTGGGTCGGCTGTCCATTGGAAACCTGTGAGCAACTCGACCGTTCTCGCCCATTGTTCTGGCCGGACGCTGAGCGGACCCAGCGGCACCAATCCCGGCGCCGACGCATCCAATGCGAGAAAGTGGGGGTCCAGGACGATGGACCGGACCAACGCCTTGTAGCTCCATCCACTGTCCAACAGGACCTGGGCCTTCGCCTCCACCAATTCGTCTGGGACGTCTCTCCAGGGGACCTGATGGAAAAAGCCAATTGCCCGTCGCGCTGCGCACCGAGGGAATCTGGGGTCCGTCGAAATCAGTCTTCCCAGGTCGACGAGCCCGTCGCTAGGCGTGCCGAAGAAACCCGGGGCGGGGAGTCCATAGATCGCCCAGTCCTCCGTGATTGCGTCGTCATACATGCGGAGCGGAATGCAGAAGTCCTCCGGGAGGGACGTGCCGATAGCCTGGTCCGGCGTGCTGTAGGGCCAATGGCACCCCGCATTGATGGCTTCCTTGACGACCGCCCCTGTGAGCTGGATTTTGAATCCCCAGAAATGCGCTGCGATGGGTTCTAGCGAAGAATGACAGGCCTCGCAGCCGGCATCCGCCTGAACCGCGTCCGCCACTGCGAACTCATCGGCGAGGTTCACGCCACCATCGACTACGACATCTCTGCCGCCAATGTCTTCACACAGGAAGAATGTACTGACGAAATTGGCCCGCCCACGGTTGAAATTCGATCCGTTCGAAAGGTGCCGTCGCCACAGTTCCGAGGAGGTGAGCACTCCGGCCTGCGGCCTACCGTCGGCCCATTGGCTTTCTATCCACCCTTTTTCGCCCTTTTTGACGTCTAGTCCGTAGATTAGGGAAAGTACATCGTTGGAAACCATGTAATCTGCAGTCGCGATTTGCGAGTATGGAAGGTCGTTCGTCACAATGTGGCGCACAAGTTCCAGCGCCTCTTCGCCCGTAGCTCTTAGTAAATCCTCGGTCGTTGAAACGGCGAGTGGGCCGACCGTTTCGAGCACGGGCTCGAGCTCGTTTCGAACCAGCAACTGCTCATTGTGAAGATCCTTCACGACGAGGCCGAAATTCTCGGAATCCAGCCACGCGTCTACCAGGATCGGTATCTGACTGGGGTCCTCAGAGACGAGGTCGAGGTCTGCCAAACTCGGGCGCCCAGACCGAAGTGCCATGGATAGCCTGTTGGCTTGCGCCTCTGGCGCGAGCGGAATCCACGCGATCGGCTGCTCCGGAGGCGCGCACGCGACCGTGAAGAACAGTGCGAAACCGCTCACTACCGCCACCTTTGCTTCGGGGGTTGTCCCGACACATCCGCTCCTGGTCCGCAACAGGCCTGCCGATGGGCTATCCGTATGTCGCCACGGAGCGCACGTGCCCCCCCCGGCATTCGTGATCAGCATGGCCCTACTTGCGTGCCGGTCTACGGCCCGAGACGCACCGGTGTCTGTGGTCCCCCAAGTCAGCGGCGACTTGATGGCGATGGGCTACCTCGAGTTCGTCGAGGACGGGGAAGACGCTCGAAGCGGCGTGACGTTGCACAACGAGGCCGAGTCCTGGCCTGGGTACACGATCGTTGCCAGTCGGAATCTGAGGCGCGCAGACCTGGTGGACATCGACGGCGACTCGGTGCACCGATGGTTTACGGATGGCGCCGGCTATTGGGCTCGCACCCTGCTGATGGGGAACGGCGATCTCGTTGTGGTGGGTGAGGATGAACAGAGCGGGTACGTCCAGCGGTTGAGTTGGGCAGGGAAGGCGAGGTGGATCAGCCGCATTCCCGCACACCATGACGTGGTGCCGCTAAAGGGTGGGAGGTTTGGCGTGTTGTTGTGGAAGGAACGCCGGATTCCGCCGCTTGATCGGTTCTTCGATTCTCGAGACGACGTCGTGGCCATCCTCGGACCCCGAGGTCAGGTCATGGAGCAGCGTTCGGTCTATGCGATGCTCGCCGACGCTCCCGAAGTCCTCCCGCTTCAAGATGCGGACCAGTGGGTCGAAAATCTCCAAGTGCGGGACCCCTTCCACGCCAACGCCGTTGAGTGGATGGACGACGAAGAATTGGCCGCGAAGAACCCGCTTTACAGCACTAAGAACATCCTCGTTTCGATGCGAAACCAGGATGCCATCGTCATTTTTGATTGGGAGGCAAGAAAGGCGGTGTGGGCGTGGGGCCAAGGTGAGCTTTTGGGTCCACACGACGCCACCGTTCTGCCAGACGGTCACATCCTCGTGTTCGACAACGGCGTTGGACGCAACTGGTCTCGTGTCGTTGAGTTGGACCCGCTCACCAAGCGGATTGTGTGGGAATACCGTGCACGCGAGGGGGAAGCATTTTTTACGGAGAGCCGCGGGAGCAATCAGCGGTTGCCGAACGGCAACACGTTGATCGGGGAGTCTGACGCGGCGCGGGTGTTCGAGGTGACACCCGACGGTCGCATGGTGTGGGAGTTCATCAACCCAGCTTCCGATGGGCGGCGGGCGACGCTTGGACGGGCAGAGCGTGTATCCGTCGAGGTCGTCCGTGACTTGTGGCGTGGGTTGGAGTGCAATGGCGACGGATCTGATGACGATGAAGAAGATCTTCTCGCGGGATTGATGCCAGCACAAGACGAACAGTGATTCGCGTTCTTAGTTCTCTTCGACGATGGACGTTCGCCGAGCGCGCGGGTGACGTGCGAACTGGGAGCGGAGGTGGCGGTCGCTCACGTGGGTGTAGATCTGCGTCGTTCCGATGTCCGCGTGGCCCAACATCACTTGGACGCTGCGCAGGTCTGCGCCCCCTTCGAGCAGATGGGTCGCGAAAGAATGCCGCAACATATGAGGCCCCACGCTGCCGCGAAAGCCGGCCTTCCGGGCCCATCCCGTGATTCGTTCCCAGAAGTTCTGGCGTGTCATGGGCTTGCCTCGCGCGGTGAGGAACATCGCGGGGGACCGACCCGTTGCGTCAAAACCCTTGCGGTCCACCGTTGCCCAAGCCCGGAGCGCACCCAGTGCTCGGTCCCCTACGGGAATCACCCGTTCTTTGTTGCCTTTTCCGCGCACGCGGACGAGTCCCTCGTCGGGGTCCAACGCACTTAGCGGCAAAAGCACGAGTTCCGTCACGCGTAGCCCGGAGCTGTACAGCAGTTCGAGCATGGCTCGGTCTCGCACGCCGAGTGGGTCCCCGCCGGGTGCCGACAACAAACGATCCACTTGCTGTGGCGAAAGTAGAATAGGCAACGGCATTGAAAAACGCGGGGCATCGACCAGGGCGGTCGGGTCCGCGTCGACGAGTTGTTCCAGCAAACACCAGCGCCAGAAACGGCGAACGCTCGTCCTCATGCGTGCGATGGACCGCGCGGCCAAACCTTGATCCGAGAGGGCCACCAACCAGTCCGCGACGTCGTCTCGGGTGACGCTTTCCAGCACTGTGCGATTTCGGTCAGAAAGAAAGGCCAGCCAACGACGGAGATCCCTTCCGTAGGCCATCCACGTGTGCTTGGAAGCACCTCGTTCGGCGCGCAGGGACATCAGAAAGCCCTCGAGTGCCGGTTCCAACAACCCTCGCCTCCGCAGTGGCCCGTGCTTATCCACGGCCACGAGGCGCGGATGTATCCTCCAACGCGGTCCGAATTGCCAGCTGCGATCGAACGCCTCCGGCGGGAACGCAACGCTGTCATTCTGGCTCACTATTACCAGGAGTCCGAAATCCAGGACCTCGCCGACCACGTCGGCGACTCGCTGCAACTCGCGCGCGCCGCCCAGACGACCCAAGCGGACGTCATCTTGTTCTGCGGCGTGCATTTCATGGCCGAAACGGCCAAGATCCTCAATCCGACGCGCACGGTCATCGTGCCGGACCTGAATGCCGGCTGCTCTCTGGCCGATTCTTGCCCCGCGCCCGCGTTGGCCCGGTGGAAGGCGAAACATCCCGACCACCTGGTCGTGTCGTACATCAACTGCACAGCGGGAACCAAGGCCCTGTCCGACATCATCGTGACGTCCAGCAATGCCCAGCGGATCGTCGAAAGCCTCCCCGCCGACCAACCGGTGCTTTTTGCCCCGGATCGCAACCTCGGGGCGTGGTTGGTGAAGCAGACCGGAAGGACCATGGACCTGTGGCCGGGCACTTGCATTGTGCACGAAACGTTCAACGAACAGCGGCTGCTCGACCTCGTCGCGCTTCATCCTGGGTGTGCGGTGCTCGCCCATCCCGAGTGCGAGGCGTCGTTGCTCGAGCACGCGACCTTTGTCGGTTCTACCAGCGCGCTGCTGGCCTACAGCCAGAAATCGCCTCATCGTGTCTACGTCGTCGCCACGGAACCCGGCATCTTGCACAGCATGCGACGTGGGAGGCCGGATGCGACGTTTGTACCGGTGCCTGGCCGCGACGCCTCTTGCGCGTGTAACGAATGCCCCTACATGCGATTGAACACGCTGGAGAAGGCGTGGGCAGCGTTGGCGTCGCTGTCGCCCGTTGTCGACCTTGATGAGGCGTTGCGATTGGCTGCGCTCAAGCCGCTGGAGCGAATGCTCGCCATGTCGCCCGCGTGAGGTCGTGGTCGCCCAACGATTGGCAACAAGCCGTCAACGCACTCCCAATCCCGTACGGAAACCGCGACGCTCTGCAGCGATGCACCGCGCGGGTTGCGGCCTACCCGCCACTGGTCACCAGTGGGGAGATCGAGCGTTTGCGCCAGGAGCTTGCCCGCGCTGAGGCCGGAGACAGGTTTGTTCTGATGGGAGGAGACTGCGCGGAACGATTGGCGGACTGCAGGCCCCAGTCGATCTCGGCGCGATTGAAGGTCCTCTTCCAGATGGCATTGGTGCTCGGCGACGGTGCAGGAAAGCGCGTCGTACGCATTGGGCGACTGGCGGGCCAGTACAGCAAACCGAGGTCCGAGCCGGTGGAAACGCGCCTCGTCAACGGCGTGCTCGTTTCTTACCCAAGCTACTTCGGCGATCTCATCAACGACGGAGCCTTCGACGCCAAAGCACGGGCCCCTGACCCGGAACGGCTCGTGCTCGGCCACCAGCATGCCGCCCTGACCCTCAACTTCGTGCGGGGCCTCGCAGACGGAGGATTTGCTGATGTGCATCGAGCGGACGCGTGGGAGGACCCGGGCGGCGCGGTCCCAGAGTCGTTGCGATTAAGCTGGCAGGCCTGTGTGGCGCGGGCGCGAAGCGTAGGGGGTGCGCCGGACGACACGCTCTGGGTCAGCCACGAGGGCCTCAACCTCGACTACGAATCTGCGCTCACGAGACGTGTGCCACGAAGGGATGGTTGGTGGTGCTTGTCCACCCACTTGCCTTGGATTGGGGACCGCACGCGTCACGTGGACGGCGCCCATGTCGCGTTCTTTCGAGGCGTCCGCAATCCAATCGGCCTGAAGTGGGGGCCGTCGATGCGGCCGGATGAGGTTTCGGCGCTGCTCGGAACGCTGAACCCGGAAAACGAGTCGGGCAAGATCGTGATCATCACGCGCTTCGGTGCGGGCGGCGTCCGTACGTTTCTCCCGCCACTTGTGGAAGCCGTAAACCGGTCCGGTCAGCGAGCCTTGTGGCTGTGCGACCCGATGCACGGCAATACCCGCGTCGTTCGTAGCGGCCGCAAATCGAGGGACGTGGATGATGTGTTGGTTGAAGCCCTCACGACGTTGCAGGTCCACAACGAACTCGGCAGTCGGTTGGGCGGGTTGCATGTCGAGATTAGTGGCGAAGACGTGACGGAGTGCACCGGAGCGGGCCTGACCGAAAAGGATTTGGACACGCGCTACGAGAGCCTGTGTGACCCGCGCCTCAACCGCGCCCAGGCTTTGGCGGTGGCGATGACCTTCGCGGACGCGCTCCGCTGGTGATTCCTACGGGATTTGGCCGTACTGGTTGTCTCCCCAACACTCAATGGCGCTGTTCGACATCGCGCAACTGTGTTTGTCTCCCAGTGCGAGTTGTAGAAAACCGGCGCCGTCGGGAACGTCGAGGCGGTCAAGCGTGTCTTCGCCCCAACACGTTGCGCCTCCGTCAGAAGTCAGCGCACACGAGTGGATATGGCCGGCGACCACGTCCGTGTAGCTGCCTTCGATGGGAGAAGTTGTTTGGCCAAAACTGTTGTCTCCCCAGCACGTGACTTGGTTGTCGTCAGTGATGCCGCAGGCGTGCAACGAAAGACCCACCGAAACCCGGGTGAACGCCACGCCGACCGGGGGGGCAGGGAAAAAATTATACCCCCAGCACAGCACAACGTCGTCATCTCGGATGGCGCATGACGCTTTCAAGCCCGATGACACCTGTTTGAAGATGCCCTCAGGCGGGTAGATGAAGCCGTAGTACTCGCTGGTGTTTCCCCAACAAGCCAGCCCGCCGGTGGTCAGCAGGCCGCAGGTATGTTGCTCTGCGGCGGTGATCTCGAGGAAATAGGTTTGCGGGGGAACCGTGGACTGCCCGTAGGTGTTGTCGCCCCAACAGGTGGCGGCGCCGTTGAGATCGAGCACGCAGGCGTGATCTTCTCCGGCTGTAATCTGAACGAATTGTCCGTTGGGGATGTAGTCCATGATTGGGCCGTCTCCGACGCAGGAGACCGTGCTGTAGTTGAAGTCGAGCCAACACGTGTACGTCTTGTTCGCCGCGATTCGCCGACGAGAAAAGTCCGGGAACACTGGCGGAAACACGGTCGTCGTCCCGGTGTCCGCCGTGTCGGTTGTCGAGCCAGTTTCGGTGGTGTCGGTGTCGGTCGTTGGCGCGACGCCAGTGTCGGTGTCCTTGCTGGTACAAGCGATAAGCAGCAAGAATGGCATTCCGCGCATGGGCGTCCTTGGTCGCCCGCAGGGTACCCGCGTGACAGGCCGGCCGCCACGGGTCCTTACCACAAGCTGTCAGTGTACGTAGGCGAGCGTCGCGATTGCCATCCCAACCACGGCGATCGCGGCCAACGAAACACAAATCACAGCGAACCTCAACATCCAGCGGGTCGTCGTTCGCACAAGCCACACGGTAGCGATCAGCAAGAACGCGGCTAGCGCGCACCCCAAACCCGAAACCAAAATCATCATTGAATTGAAACCTAGCCCATTGTACCTTCGCGGCGCGGTGGATCTCAACTGTTTCGGTGGATGGATCGATGGGCGTTGTGGGAGGCAACATGCACGAGCAGCGCCGATCGCAACGTTTTGACGTTCGCCATGCGGGCGTCTTGCATGTCAGCAGGCGCTCCGGGCTCAGTCTCGCCGCCATAGTGGAGGTTTGCAACATCTCCTCAGGCGGTTTGTGCCTTGTGAGCACGACTTCGGTCGCGCAGGGTGTCACGGTGCGCGTGGAGATCCTCCCTGAAGACGGCCCCGCCATTCGCGGAACGGCGCGGGTCGCGTGGTGTCGGCGGCTCGAAGCGGAAGAAGAGCCGTGGACGCACGCCATCGGCTTGATGGCACCGACCGAAGGGAGGTAAGAGTGGGGCCATGTGGCCTCTCTTTCTGTTCTTGGCTTGTGTACCTTCGGCGACCCAGTGCCCGGAGCGAATGAAATGGAAAGAAGAACGACCCCTAGATGGCCACCGCGCTGGGTGGTGCGAGGGCGCGTCCGGGGCCCGCAACGGGATGTTTCGGGAATGGAACGAAGGCGGTAGGCTGGTCGTGGACGGGTACTTCTGGCGCAACCAACGCTCGGGTTGGTGGCGCAGATGGCGAGACGACGGGACGCTCGCTGAGGAGGTTCCTTACACGTCAGGCAAGGTGCACGGTCCAAGCCGGACCTTTGACGAATCAGGTGCGCTCAGGATCGAACAATGGCACGATCACGGCGAAAAGGCTGAAGGGGCGCCACCGTCACCCATGGACGCGGGAGACCCTACGACGCTGTGATTCGCAGTGAGGCTACCGCTACGCCGCGGTCTGGGGGAGGGAATTTCAGCTGGGTGACCAAGCCGACGACACAACTTCCGACGACCTGATTCGTCCCAAATGTGCTCGCACTCAACACGTCGCCGCTTTGTCCGATCACGATGCGTAGTTGTGGGGTCGCACCCTGCAGGCAAGCGTGCAACTGATCACCGACACCGAGCAGTGTGTCGACCACGCTCTCCTCAGGAAGCGCCCCGATCACAAAGCGATCGACGAGGTCGATGACGTTTGGGCGGGCGATCGCAGTGCAGCCCTGACTCGCCGTAAGCGCGACCATCCAACACACAAAGCGCAAGCGGGGCATGCACCCTCCTCGCCTGCACTCTTCGGATCGCCGGGGTCGAAGCTACAGGTCTGCGTACCCAATCATGCAGCGCTTCTCGAGTGAGCGCTCAGTTTCGGCGACCACGTCGTCTACGACCCAGTTCGTGCCAGTGCCGTTGATCCAGTTGTAGGCGTTGCACTCGTCTTGGCTCATGATCCAGTATTCGTAGATGGTGCTCAGGCCGATCGTCCACGGCGTGATGATGGATGCGCCGTGGTCCGAGGCCAACTCCACGCACTTGTTGTAGTATTGGAGGCCGAAGTCTTCCCAGGCCCAAGTGTGTCCGTCGTACGTCAGCCTGTTGGCAACGGGAAGGTCGTTGACCAGGGCTGCGGTTTCGCGGGCGACGAGGCAGGTATCGGCCTGTATGATCGACCGGGTTGCGTAGGCCGGGTAGTCGGCGTTGAGTGCGACTGCGCCCAGACGGTGCGCGCCCCATGCGCCGGTGACCGTGCCATCGGTACTCATCACCATCGCGCCGCGTGCGCTGGCTTCCAGCAGGCAGTCGATCCAAATCAACGAGCCGAGGTTGTCCCACTTCATGTCGCCAGCGTTGGCGAACAGGCAGCCGTTGACGGTGCTGCCGCCCACAAATGGCGTCGAAAGGTGGAAACAATCGTCAGCAAAGCCGTCGCAATCCTGATCGACCAGGTCGCCACACAACTCGATCGCTGACGGTGAAACGTCGGCCGCCGCGTCGTCGCAGTCTTCGGTCAGGTAGGCTGCGGACCAGCCCGTCTCATCCGGCGGGTCGCAGGACTCCACCGGGTACGCTGCACCAGCGCCGTAGCCGTCGGCATCGCTGTCTGGCAGCCACAACGTCATCGGCCCGATCAGCGGGTCGGTGTCGTTGCAGTCGCCATCCGCCTTCGAGGTGCCAACTGGCTGGGCGCAAGTGGCGCTTACGAAGGTGCTGCCCCACCCGTCGTCGTCCGCATCGGTGTACCAACTGGTTGGGGAAGCGATGTTGTCGTCTATCCCGCCGACGCAGTCATTGTCGATGCCATCGCACACTTCCGGGTTGCCTGGGAAGGTGAAGGGCGCGAGGTCGTTGCAGTCGTCGTCGTTATCGGCAACGAAGGGACCGTCCAAACAGGCCTTCGTTTTTGGGCCCGCCTTTCCCCAGCCGTCATTGTCAGTGTCGATCCAGAAATCCAGGAGGGTGGAGGGATCGAGGCTTGGGTCTTCCTGGTCCGTGAGCGTGTCACAATCGTTGTCTAGACCGTCGCACACCTCGACCTCTGCTGGTGCAACGAGCGGGTTGGTGTCGTCACAATCTGGTCCGCCAAACTGGTCACTCTGCCAGCCGTCGCCGTCTGCGTCGCAGTAGAAGTCGCAGTCCGTCTTGTCCGCACAATCGACGAACAGATCGCTGTCGTTGTCGATCCCGTCGGCACAGTCCTCAGGACAGGCGACGTCTTCCCGGCAATCGGGGTCCATACAGTCGATGTCGTCATCCAAGTCGTTGTCCAGGAGGTCACCGCATTCTTCGACGCACTCGATCAGACCGATACAATCAGAGTCGTCGCATTCCCCACCACCGTCTCCATCGTTGTCGGCGAAGTCGAAGCAGTCCTCCACGCAGCTAGCCCCGAAGCACGCGTCATCTTCGCAGTCCACGTTGCCGTCGAAGTCGTTGTCGCGGGCGTCGCCACACACTTCAGGACAGGCCGGCGAATTGCAGGTCAGGTCTGCGCAGTCCGTGAGTCCGTCGCCGTCGTTGTCGCGGCCGTCGCCACAGGTTTCGCCGCATTTGCCGACGCAGTCGCCGCCAACACAATCGCAATCGAGGTCCACGCAATCCGTACTGCCATCGGCGTCGTTGTCTACGGCGTCGCCGCACAACTCGGGACAGCTACCGATACAGTCGTTGTCGGCGCAGTCCTCCAGGCCGTCGAGGTCGTCATCGAGGCCGTTGTCACACACTTCGCCTTCGACAGTGGGCCCACAGGCTACGAATAGAAACGACAGTAAAGCACGCATGGGGGCCACTCCTCAGGGCGACCTCAGTCTATCACGCCAGCGTTGCCCTGCGCGGAGGAACACCGACCGGCCTCCGGTGTCGGGATTTTCTAAACTCTGGACCGAACTGACCGATTGGGGCGACGCGAAGGAGGCTCAAGTGGCAGGAGATGCGCTGATCGACGGCCTGCGCCGCGTCCTCTCTCTGCGCGAGCAACAGCACCATTTGATCGCTGGAAACCTTGCCAATGCGGACACGCCAGGTTTCCGTGCGAAGTCGCTGGACTTCGACGGACTGTTGGGTCGAGCGATGAACGGAGGCAGCCTCTCGGGCGGTACGGCCAGCGATTTGCAGGCTCGAGTGCTGGAAGAAGCGCCCGCGCCTTGGGCCACGGACGGCAACTCGGTGCTCGTGGAACGCGAGACCGCACGTATGCAGGCAAATGTTGTGCAATTTCAGGCTGTCTCGTCGGGTCTGTCCCGCCGACTCGCTTTGCTTCGGTTCGCTGCCGGAGACGGGAAGTAGCTATGGACTTGCTCGACGCCTTCAATGTGTCCGCTTCTGGATTGACCGCAGGGCGAACGCGATTGCACGCGATTTCGTCCAACTTGGCCAACGCCGAGACGACTCGGACAGCGGAAGGCGGACCGTACCAACGCCGAGCGCCGGTCTTCGAATCGCGACCACTCGATCCCTTTGGTGACGCGTTGGAACGCGCGGTGAATCAGGTTCACGTGACGGGCATCGCAACCGTGGGTGGGCCGGGCCGACGTGTGCACGACCCTGGGCATCCGGATGCCGATCCGGAGGGATTCATCACCCTGCCTGACGTCGACATTCTTCATGAGATGGTAGACCTGATGTCGGCTAGCCGTTCGTATGAAGCGAACCTCAACGCGATGTCGGCCACCAAGGACCTCGCGCTGCGAGCCCTGGACATCGGAGGTGGGCGTTGATCGATCGCGTCAGTGGATTTTCGCCGCTCATTCCGCCCCGCCCTGGCCCGGAGGCTGCGTCTGCCGGATTTGCCAGCCAAATGGGCGCCGCCGCGGCACGCGTGGAGCAGCAGGAATCTGTCGCGTCGTCAGCGCTGGAACTGCTTGCCAATGGTCAAGACGTAGACATTCCAGGGACAATGGTCGAGTTGGAGAAGGCGGACATCGCTTTGCGCACGCTCGTTTCGGTCCGCGACCGGCTGGTGAGTGCGTACGAACAAGTCATGAACATGGCGATCTGAGATGCGCTTGGACCTGTTGACGAAATGGTTCGGAACACTTCGATCTTGGTGGGACGGATTAGCGGCCGACCGACGACGGCTGGTGGCGGGTGGAAGTTTGGTCGCGCTCGTCGTGGCCGGACTCAGCGTGACTCGCGCCTCGATGCCGACCTGGGTCCCTTTGGCCGATGGCCTGGACAGCTACCAACTGATCGACCTCTCAGCGCGCATGAGCAAGGGCGGTTTCGAATACCAGGTCGATGGAACCTCGTTGCTGGTTCGTCAACAGGACCTAGGCGCGGCACACGCCGCGGCAACCGACTCGCCCACCAAGACGGCCTTCGGCGATGTCGACCAATTGGGGATGACGTTGACGCCAGCGGCTCTGGAGTTTGCACTGCAAGCGGCCACGCAAGACCGTCTCGCGGCAGAAATCTCCAGGATGGATGGCATTGCGTCGGCCAACGTCCAGATCGTCGTTCCCGAACAAGCGCTGTTTGTCGACGAAGACCGCACGGCGACAGCCAGCGTACTTGTGCAACTACGACCCGGGATGGCTCTGAGCGGTGAGCAGGTTCGGGCCATCGCGTCATTGGTCGCGAACTCGGTTGAAGACCTGTCTCCTGAATGGGTCGCCGTGGTGGACAACCACGGGTCACTCTTGGCCGAGGGTGTTGGCGGGTCTTCGGGGCCTGAGTCCTTTTCGGGCCAACAACGCTTGGAGGAGCAGAGCATCGCGAACAACGTTCGAAGCCAACTGGCGTCGATGCTCGGCCTCGATGGCGCCTTCACGGTCACAGCGCGCGTCGAGTTGGACCTTACCGAGCAAGTCACCGAACAGAAACTCGTGGACCCCGAAAAAGTCGTGCCAATGTCGGAGGAGACGGAGGAGACAGAGTCGTCCATGGCGGGACCGGTCGGGGTCCCTGGTGTGGATGCGGCATTAGCGGAACGGCCTACGGCGTCGTCAGCGACGGGCGAAAAGACCAACAAGACTGTGACGAAGTACGGTGTGTCAAGCAGCACGGTGACCGTTCGTAAGCCAGCAGGTGCGATCAAACGGGTGAGTGTGGCCGTCGCGGTCAATGTGGAGAAGATCGCTGTGAGCGCCGCCGCAGCGAAAATTGAGCCGGCGGCACTCCTGGCGCAGGTCGAAGACATGGTCCAAGGGGCGATGGGCTTCAATGAAGCGCGCGGAGACACGTTCAGCGTCGCGTCTGTGCCGTTCGCGGCTTTACCGGCAGCGCCGGAAGTCGCCGCAGTTTCCCTGATGCTAGCGGATCCGCGGCTGGCGGAAGCGGCCGTGGCGGCCCTTGCCATCGTATTGATGTTCGCCTTCGTGGTTCGCCCCGTCATGAAAGCAGCGACCGCAGCCGCGCCGGCGGCCACTGCGGCGGCGGACGGTGATCAACCCGTCGGTCCCGCCGTCCCCGTGGACCCCGATCGCAACCTGGCCGAACGGCTGCGCTTGCTCGTAGATGCAGCACAACCGCTCGACGCGGAGGACCTTTCGCGCCTCGTCGTTCGCGAATCGGCGGCCGCCGCCTCCGTCGTACGCCGCTGGGCCAACGCCGCCTGATTTTTGGAGATTGAAGCCATGGCTGCCGCCGCGACTGTTGAAAAAAGTGCTTCGTCTTTCAGCGGAATCGAACGCGCCGCTGTGCTCATCATGGTGCTTCCTGCGGAGGCGAGCCGCGCATTGCTGACGGGCCTTGCGCCCGAAGAAATCGAGCGGATTGGCCTCGCGATGGGGAGGGTCGAGCAGGTTCCCTCTGCCGTCGTCGAGAGTGTGATTGCTCAGTTCGTCCGTGATTTGCATGAGGCCAGCCTGATGCCGCGCACCGGCACGCAGTTCGCGCTGTCCATGCTCCCGGAGTTGGTGGATGCGCCGCGGCGAAAACAAGTCTCGGGCACGATTCGCAGGCAACTGGACACGGGATTTGGGGACGCTGTTGCGGCAAGGCCCGCTCGGACGGTGGCGGCTACGTTGCAGAATGAAGGCCTTCAGACCCAGGCGGTTGCGCTTGCGTTGATGGGTGCGGAAAACGCGGGCCGGGTGCTCCAGTGTTTTGAACCGGACGAACAACATGAACTGGCCCTTCGGATGGCCAGGCTCGAAGACATTCCGGGCGATTTTGCCGATGAGGTCAAGGACCTCGTCATGGATGCGCTGGCGCGCCCGGGCGGTTCCAGACTCGACCTCGAAGGGCCGATGCGCGCTGCGAAGACGCTCGTCCGTATTCCGAAGGACGCGCAGGACACTGTGCTGGAGCGGATTGGCGGGGTGGAGGCGTCCCTTGCAGATGACCTCCGTCGCCGGATGGTGACCTTCGACGACCTCGACCGGCTTCCCGATCGCGGCATCCAAGCCCTCCTTAAGAACATCGACAAGGACCAGCTCATCGTCGCCCTTCGCGGTGTGGCCACATCGCTGCGGGACCGGTTCCTTCGGAACATGTCGAGCCGCGCCGCTGCCGACATGCTCGAGGAGATCGAGGTCCGTGGGCCGCAGCCCCGTGCCGTGGTGACCGAGGCCAGGGACGCCATTGTGACCGTCGCGCTGCGCCTTGCTGAGGAAGGTGTCATCCGGCTGTCGGGTGCCGGCGACGAACTGGTATGAGCACGGGTTTCCAGCGGCTCGCCCACAACGGCTCGTGGATGCCGGCAAACAAACCGGCGCCCAAGTTGGGACCGGTTCCCCCGTTGCCACCGATTCCGACGCCCCAAACGGAGAGGCAACAAGTCGCGCCCCAAGAGATTCCCGTCGCGGTCCTGATTGCGGAAGCGAAAGAACAGGGGAGGGCAGAGGCGCGCGCGGAGTACGAGCAGGAGATTGCCGCGTCGAGAGTCGCAGCAGAGGCGCTTCGCCTCGCCTTGATTCAGGTGGAGCCGCTTCGCCGCCAGTTTGTTCGTGCCGCGTCCCACGACGTGGCGGCGGTCGTGCGACACCTTGCAGAGCGCGTCATCGGCGGCGTGCTTTCCAAAGACCCCGATGCATTGGTACGGCTGATTGACGACGCAATGGTCCGACTTCCAGAACGCGACGGCGTAAGGATCTGTGTGCCTGAGGCGATGGAAAACGCGGTGCGGCCTTTGCTTGCGCCAGAACTCGCGGCGCGATTGGTCGGTTCACCAAGTGTTCATGTGGGTGTTGTGTTGCAGACGGACGCGGTGGAGATTGACGCCACGCTCGGCGCTGTGCTCGACAGTTTGGATGCTTCTGTGGCGGATTGGCTCGCGGAGGCGCCATGGGACTCAACCTGACCTCATTGTTGCGGGCCGTCGATCAGGCCCCGATTCGCAGGGTGACGGGGCGCGTTGCGGAGGTCACCGGGTCGTTGGTGGAAGCCGAGCTTCCTGGAGTCGCCCTCGGCACGCTGTGTCGGGTCGGGACCGATGGAACCGCAGAGGTCGTGGGTTTTCGGGGAAGTCGGGCGCTTCTTCAGCCCCTTGAAGCGGGTAGTGGGCTTGCGTGGGGCGACCGCGTCCGGGCACTCGCGGTGGCCGCAACCGCACCTGTCGGTGAGGGCCTGTTGGGGCGCGTCATCTGCGCCATGGGTCGGCCGTTGGATGGTCTGGGTGCACTCCGCGTGGCGCGCAGGCGACGGATCAACGGCGTGCCTCCGGATGCGTTGAAACGGCGCCCAGTGGACCGATTGTTGAAGACGGGTGTGCGCGCGATTGACGGCCTGATGCCCCTCGCCCATGGCCAGCGAATGATGATCGCATCGGGCTCAGGCGTCGGGAAGAGCACGCTTCTAGGCATGCTCGCGCGATTCGTGGAGACGGACGCGGTTGTCGTCAATCTCGTCGGCGAACGCGGGCGCGAACTCAACGAATTCCTCGAAGATGCGCTCGGAAAGGAGGGACGATCCCGCTCGGTTGTTGTGGTGGCAACCTCGGACCAATCACCGGCGTTGCAATTGCGCAGCACGTCGTTGGCGACGACAATCGCGGAGGATTTGCGGGATCAAGGGAAAGATGTACTGCTACTGGTGGACTCGCTGACACGTCTTGCGCTGGCCCGTCGTCAGATTGGGCTTGCCGCGGGAGAACCACCGACGACGAGGGGATTTACGCCCTCCGTGTTCAGCTTGATGCCACCTTTGCTGGAACGCGCAGGCTGTGGCGAAGGGCCTGGCAGTATTACCGGAATTTATACAGTGCTCGTCGAGGCCGATGACGAGAATGATCCCATTGCGGACTGGGTCCGTGGCATTGTGGATGGCCACATCGTGCTCTCCCGTAAACTCGCGCGGCAAGGGCACTACCCAGCCATCGACGTGCTCTCGTCGCTTAGCCGGGTCGCAGACCGGGTGACGACACCCGATCAGCGGGCGAATATGTCTCGCTACCGAGCCCTTCTGTCCACGTGGCGAGAGAACGAGGATTTAGTGAAACTCGGCGCATACAAGCGGGGCGCGATGCCGGAGGTCGACGAAGCGATTGCCAGGCGTGTGGCGCTGGAAGCGTTTACCTGCCAAGAACCACGCGTTCGCGCGCTGGATATCGATGCGGCACTAAGAGCTGCGACGAGTGGGCCTCCGCAAGCCCTCAATAAGTGAACTTGGCTCCCACGCGCGCTGACCGGGGCTCTTGCCGGAACATTGTGAGCCCAAAACTCGAATTGTCGTTTTCGTAGTACGTGATCGGGGCGCCGAAGTCCGGAAGGTTGAAAATGTCCACTGAAAACTCGACTGAGCGATCGTTGTGCAAATCGAACTCGTGCGCTGCTCGAACGTCTACGTAATGGACGGGCGGCATGAAGCGGCTTCCGCGGCCTTCAGGGAAGGCATAATAATCAGCGTACAAAGGAACATAGGCGCGCTTCTGCCATGCGTGGCCGGAGTCGAACTCATAGACGACCCCCAACGTTGTCCCGTTTGGAAGTTGATAGAAACCGTTGATTTTTACCTGGTGGAAACTGTGGTAGGGGAGGTACCCGAAATAGCCGGCGGGGTCGTCCACGGTGCCTAAGCCGTGCAGCCCGTCGATGACCCAGCCGTATCCACTGGCCATATACGCGTCGCGGACGGCCTGGTCGTTCACGTCGTCGAGGTAGACACCCACGTCATTCCCACTCGAACCAAAGGACCCGCCGGAGGACAATTCGAACTGCCCGGGCATGTGGCCCACTGATTCCGAAAGGGTATAAGAGACCAGCGCGGACCACACCTCGTCCCACTTTCGTTCGAGGGTGAATTCCAGGGCCTTGTAGTCGCGCAATTTGGCGGTCGTATTGGCGATGACCCAGGTAGAGTCATCGATGTTTATGTCCTCAATCAAATCACGCGTTTGGGAGTAAATCGCACGTGCCCCAATCGCTAAACGTTTGACGACCTCCCGCTCGATACCGACGACGACCTTGTCTAGGTGGTATGGCTTAAGCGTGCCGTTACACACGGATTCAGCGGTCTTGCGGGCTGCATCCGCATCCTTCTGAGTGCCCCCGCCCGCCACGAGGGTGTTCACGTAGCCATCCAGCGAGGCGTCGGTGCAGTAGACCAGCGGGTCCAACGTGGGGTCCTGGGTCCACACCAGATCGTAGCCGCCACTTTCGCCGTTGTACGCGTACTCCTCGTAGCCGTAGGCGCTTCTGGTATCGGCCCACTCCGAAAATGAGTTTCCGGACAGGTCGAAGTATCTCCCCATATTCATGGAGACGAGCGTCCTGCTATCGCCCGTAGCGTTCCATGCGGCGCCGAACCGAGGTGCCGGCATGAGTTGGTCGATGACCTTTTCCCCGGCGTTCTGGAACAATACCTCCCGGTCCAACCTTCCGCCAACGTTGAGGGTGACGTCGTTGCTGGGCGCAGTCCAATCGTCCTGGAGGAAGACGCCCATCAAATGAGCATCGTGTTTTAGCCCCCCTTTGCCGCTCGGAATGTAGGTGCGGTAACCGAAACAATTGTCGAAGTCCGGGGGGTCGCACGTGAGTCCAAGCGAGGGCGCCGTGAAATACTGGATTCCTGACCCAGGACCTGTGTAGTTCAAGTCGCGTGACGCGGATAGAATCCAGCCCTCTACGCCGCCTTTCAACCGATGTTCCCCGAATGCGTCTACGAGGCGCGTCATGGTAGCGGAACCGCCCAGGCGGGAGCGCGTATTGAGGTCGTAGGAATCGTAGTTGCCGGTGTATTTGCCGTTTTCCACGTTAAAAAAGGACAGGCCCTCCTCGTCTCCGACCTGAGGCACGACGTCCACCGTGGTGGGCAGGTAAGAAAATTTGACTTCGATCTGCGATTTCGTGTCCGGCCTGATTTCTGCGGTGAAGATCTGTCCAACCGCCGTATCGACCTGTTTTGCCTGGGCCGTTGGGGCGTACAGAGATCCGTCTACGACGTTGTTCACGGTGCCGAAGTCGCCGGTCACTTCATAACGAAGGACAATATCAGGGGTCACGAACCAGGACAGTTTGGCGAGACCGCTAAGCCCTTGAGACACCTGAGGCGCCGTGGTTCCGGTCGCATCCTCCAAGCTACCCTCAAAATTCACGGTACTCGCCGCGAGGTCGAGTGCGGCGAAGTACCACAGCTTCTCCTTGATGACGGGACCGCCCGCCGTGAGGGAGAGCTCGTGCGACAGAAATTGGCGTTTCGTCGTTGCAACCTCAGCCCCGAGGTCGAGGTCGAGGATGGGGTAGGTGCCGAAAGCCGCGTCGGTTCCTAAGTAATAGCCGACACTTCCGTGGTGCTCGTCGCCGCCCGCCTTCGTGACGACGTTAACAGTCATGCCCGTGGACTGTCCAAATTCCGCAGGTGCGCCGTCTGTGTACACCTGAATCTGGTCAATGGCGTCGAAGTTGATGTTGGTCCCAAATCCTTTGGTCGCCGGGTCGCGCGTCGATATTCCGTCGATGAGAATATTGTTTCCGTAGGCACCTTCGCCTCGGACCGAAGGATTGCCACTGCCGGGGCCTCCCTCTTCTGTGTCCACGCGGCCATACACGCCGGGCAACATGTTCACGGCGTCCTGATAGGAACGTCCTACCGGGAGGTTCTGCAGCATCACGTCGTCGATCTGTGTGGACACCGAAGATCGGGTCGCGTCGATGACGGGCAACTCATGAATGACGACGATTTCGGTGGTCCCGCCACTGGGTCGCAACACGACTGGAACGAACGCGGACTCGTCCAAACGTACCGTGACCTGCACACGCGTAGTTTGGAATCCGCCAAAGACGACGTCGAGTAGGTGTGGACCTACCGGAACTGCGAGCAGCGTGAAACGCCCATCGGCATCGGTTTGGGTTCGGAGCTCGCCCGCGATGCGGGGTCCACTCAGCACGGCGGTCGCGCCGGGAATCGGCAGACCATCAGCGTCGGAAACTTCGCCGCGGATATGACCGCTTTCCGCGGCCATTGCCGGGGAGAGCGTAGCAGCCCACAACAGGATGGGTCCCATCAGCGACCTCCCGAGGGTGTGGTGATTGTGGGTAGCGTAGGTAAGATTTCGAGCACTTCGGGCACCTCACAGCTCACGCCGCTGTCCCCCGTGTCCTCCACGCAGAAAGGAGGCCAAACAACGATGTTGTTGACGTCGATCAACACGACCTGGTAACTGCCCGCCGGAAGAGCTGGCACGCCGAAACTTGCGCGCGCCGTGCTGCAGGTCGCGGTGAGGGCAGCGTCAAAGGGCAACACTGTGCCCGTTGGGTCGATCAACCGCGCCCGGTGCGTTGCGGTGTCGACGTTGCAACCGACCAACTCGACGCGCTGGTTTGCGACGGCGGCGTCGATGGACAGGTCGTCGACATGCGGACTCCCTGGACAGGTCGTGTACCAGAAGGCCTTGGACACGACGTCGGTCTTTCCGCCGTTGGTCACCGTCATGTTGACCCAACCCTCATCTCTCCCTGGCGGCGTACGTGCGCTCACGAGGTAGCCCCGATTGAGGCTTCCTACCTCGGGCAGTGTGATGCCGAGGACTTCGTTTGCGCCGAGCTTCACGGCGATGTCGTCGACGAACGCTCGTCCGGTGACCTCAATGTCGGTACACCCGTCTTCGTACCCATACAGCGGCCGAATCATCACGGCGTCGAACCCGAGATGGCAGCCGAGACCGTTGAGAAGGAGCCATGCCATGCGCACTCCGAGAGGTGACCGAACCCCATATGATCCGAACGGCTGCTGATCAACGCCGCTCGGGTACTGATTCCCTCCCCATGAGCTGGCCCAACGTATCGATCGGGTCGCTCCCAGCCCAAATGGACACGATCGACTCCAAAAGTGGCATCTCGACGCCGAGCTCGGAAGCACGCGCCAACAGGGCCTCTGCGGTGCCTCGCGGACCCTCCGTCCTGTTGCCCATGGCCAGCGCCTTGCCCGCACGAAAATGCGGGTGGTCGGACGCAGTTTGCGAAGCGACCAGGTCTCCGACGCCGCACAGCCCTGAAAGGGTTGCTGGATCGCCGCCTAGGGCACGCAGCAGACGCCCACCTTCTTCCAACCCTCGGGACAAGACGAGCGCGTGAATGCCCACGCCAGCGCCCTTCAGTGACCGCGTCATGCCGATGACGGTGGCCAACACCGGTACGAACGCCCCGGCAAACTGTACGCCGACCAGATCGGTGGATTCGTAGACGCGGTACCTTGGGCTGTGGAACGCGGCGACGAGCATCTTTCGGACGTCGTCAAAGGGGCTGGCGATCACGCCCGCGCACAGGCCGCCGTTGAGGATTTCGTCGACCGGAGCGGGTCCAGCGAGTGCCCCGACCCGGACCGCGTCGCAGGAGTCGAGAACGACTTCGGTCAGCCAGCGACCCGATTTCGGGTCGAGTCCGCGTCCAGCGACGACCACCCGGTTCCCAGGGCCAGGCTTTGCTAACGCCAAGGCCTCCGGGACCAAGGCCGCGCTCGTTGCCACGATCAGGAGGTCGCAGCTTTCGGAGACTTCCTTCGGTCGGGGCGTAGAAGGGAGCACATGGGGTGGACGTTCGTCGTGGTATCCGATGAGGGGTTCAGATCCAGCAGCCAGGGCGAGGCGAGCCAGTGCCTGTCCCCACCTGCCTCCACCGAGGATTCCCACGCGCATCGCGGCGTGTACCCCGCACGGGCCCGGGTCGCCGCATCGCCCCGGGTCGCCGCATCGTCACCCTTCCGTCACCATGACGACCAAGACGCACAGTTAGTTTCGCGCGCCCTCCTGGAAGCGTTTGGATCCTCGGCTCGACCTCATCCCCCTTCGAACCAGGCATACGCGAGAGCGTAGAGCGGGCGCCGTGCTGGGAGTAGCCACCGCGCTGGCCGCACTACCGGCCATCGGCATCACCGGTATGCTCTTTTTCAACGGCGCCTCCGCGCTGTCGTTTGAGTTCCTGTTCGGGATGCCCATCCGGGGAATGACCGCGGGTGGGATCTGGCCCGCCATTGTCGGCACGCTGTGGCTGGTAGGTGTGTCGCTGTTGTTTGCCGTACCCGTGGGTGTGCTCGCAGGCGTTTACCTGTCTGAGTATGCCGGGGAGGGCGTGATTGCGCGGCTTGTAGACCTCGCGATCGTCAACCTTGCTGGGGTTCCGTCCATCGTGCATGCGTTGTTCGGGCTGGGCGCCTTCGTGCTGTTCCTCGACATGGGCACCTCCATCCTGGCCGCTGGTCTAACGCTCGGAATTATGACGCTTCCGGTCATCATTACGGCCACAAAAGCGAGTTTGCAGGCAGTTCCACATGCGTTCAGAGTGGCGTGCTGGAATTTGGGCGTCACGCGCTGGCAGACCATTTGGAATGTCGTGCTGCCCAATGCACTTCCTGGCATTCTGACTGGGGTCATTCTTCAGGTGAGTCGCGCGGCGGGCGAGACGGCGCCGATCTTGTTCACGGGTGCCGCGTTTTACCTGCCGATCCTGCCTCGTGGCGTGCACGACCAGACGATGGCACTGTCGATGCACGTGTTTGCCTTGGTGACGCAAGTCCCCAACGTGCCAGCGAACTTCAAGTACGGGACCGCGTTGGTGCTCGTACTCGTTGTTCTGCTGTTCAATTCGGCCGCGATTGTGTTGCGAACGATCCTTCGACGAAGCCGCCGGTGGTGACCGCTTCGGCCGCAATCGAGGTTCGCGACCTGCACGTCCGTTGGGGGACGACGCACGCGGTTCGAGGCGTGTCCTTTGACGTACCGAAGCACGGGATCCTCGCCGTCATCGGCCCGGCCGGGGGCGGGAAGACTTCGGCAATTGGGGCGCTCAATCGCGGGACGGAAATGGTGGCCGGAGGTTCGACTACCGGCAGCATCAAACTGGGCGGCGTAGACATCAAGTCGATTCCCGCAACGGTGCTTCGTCGCCGTGTGGCCATGGTTCTGCCGCTCCCGGTAGGCCTCCCGATGTCGGTGTGGGACAATGTTTCCCTGGCACCTCGTATGGCTGGCGAGAGAGATCCCCGCGTGATTGCCGAAACCGTGGAACGGTGCCTGCGCCAAGCGGCCTTGTGGGACGAGGTGAAAGACCGGCTGACCACGCTCGGCACCCGACTTTCCGGAGGGCAGCAGCAGCGACTGACGCTGGCTCGGGCCCTGTCCACCGGGCCAGACGTGCTGTGCCTCGACGAGTTCAGCATCGCGATCGATCCCGTCACAACGATGCGAATCGAGGCCGTTCTGACAGAACTCAAGGAGAAAGTCACCATCGTGCTCGTCACGAATCTGCTCGCGCAAGCCCGCCGAATAGCAGATCGAACGATGTTCATGTTGGGCGGAGTCATCGTCGAGCAGGGCCTTACTGACACGCTTTTTGGCAGTCCTACTGACAGCCGAACCCAAGAATATGTGGACGGAGTTTTTGGTTGATTCCGGCCATCACGATTGTCTGTGACACCGTGTCGTTGTGGTACGGCGACTTCCGCGCGCTCGACCGCGTATCGATGACGGTCCCCGAGGGTGGAATCGTCGCGATGATCGGCCCTTCCGGTTGCGGCAAGAGTACGCTGCTCCGTTGTATGAACCGGATGAACGACGCGCCGAATGTCCGGGTGACCGGTAGCCTTCACGTCGCGGGGTACGACACGACGTCTCCGACGACCGACGTATTGGCCCTGCGTCGGGATGTAGGCATGGTGTTTCAGCGACCCAATCCGCTTCCCATGTCGATCCGCGACAACGTGTTGTTTGGCGTGCGCTTGCACTCCCGACCGTTGTCTTCCGCAGACTCGGACGTTTTGCTCGAGTCGTCGCTCAAAGACGTGGGCTTGTGGGAATCCGTCAAAGATCGGCTCAACGCTCCGGGCGAATCCCTCTCGTTGGAGGGGCGACAAAAGCTGTGCATTGCGCGGTTGTTGCCGCTCAAGCCCAAGGTGCTGTTGATGGACGAGCCCTGCTCCGCGCTGGATCCGGAAGGGATCGAAGCCGTGGAGGAGTTGATGGCCCGGCTGAAGGGTCGGTACACGCAGGTGGTCGTGACCCACAACATGCAACAAGCGCGGCGAGTCTCCGACACCTGTGTGTTTTTGTACATGGGGGAATTGGTAGAAGCACGGTCAACGGCTGATTTGTTCACCAACCCGCGCGACCTTCGGACCGCCCGCTACGTCGAAGGGAGGTACGGGTGAACATCGAAAATCGCGATCCGCGCCCGGGCTGGGCGGTGGCAGCTGAACGTGTCATTGAAGCCATCGTTCACATCTGCGGGCTTTCCGCAGTTGCGTTCATCGTTCTCATCTTTGCTTTTATCGCCAAGGAGGGTCTGGGCTTTCTGCTGATGAACGGTCTGGACATGTTCACGTCGTTCCGTTGGGGTCCAACGGAGGAACCAGTTCCGGAGTTTGGCCTCGTCGCCCTGCTTGTCGGGACTGCATGGGTCGTCGGCTTGTCGTTGTGCATTTCGGTGCCTGTGGGCGTTGGTGCCGCGGTCTGGATGGCGGAGTTCGCGTCGCCGCGCACGCGTGAAGTAGCGAAAATCGTTGTCGAAGTGCTAGCGGCAATTCCATCCGTGGTTTGGGGATTTGTAGGCGTCATGATCGTCAACCCGTTCCTGCAGTCGTTGGGCGCCCAGGTGGGGCTCAACGGAATGAATGGTGCCATTCTGCTCGCGTTGATGACGCTTCCGTTGTTGGTGTCACTCGGTGAGGACGCGCTTCGTGCCGTGCCTGACGCTTACCGCCAGGCGGCCCTCGCGATGGGCGCCACAAAATGGGAAATGGTTCGTTTCGTCCTGATTCCGGCCGCTCGACGAGGTCTGCTCGTGGCGACGCTGTTGGGGATAGGGCGCTGTGTGGGAGAGACGATGGCGGTCCTCATGGCCACCGGTCACTCCGTCCGGATCCCAATGCACCCCTTTGACCCAGTCCGAACAATTACCGCGACGATCGCCGCGGAACTCGGTGAGGCCGTGCGGGGAGGGGACCACTATCAGGTGTTATTTGCGCTGGGCCTTGTGCTGTTCGGCATTACATTTGTCGTGAACCTCGTTGCGGATTTGACGCTCCGAGGGGAGCGTTCGGGGGCTGCGTGAACGAATACAGTCCGCATGTCGATCGCCGTTACGAAGCTGCCATCCACAACTTGGTGGACCAGTTGCTTGAGATGGGAACCCTGGTCGAGGCAATGTGCACGAAGGGTGTAGACGCCTTGTTGACGGGTGACGCCGTGAAGGCCGCCGAAGTGGTGGCAGCGGACGACGCGGTGGACGCGCTGGAGGTGAAGACGGATGTGGCCGCGATGCAGCTGCTGTCTCGCCATGCCCCGGTCGGAGCTGACCTTCGTCTCGCGACTTGTGCGTTCAAGGTGGTCACGGACTTCGAGCGAGTCGGTGACATCGCCGTGAGCATTGCGCGCACGACCACCGAAGTGGCGCAGCCAATCGACCCGGGCTTGAGAGACGATATCGCCGCGCTTGCTGAGCGCGCGATCGCGGTCCTGGCAAAGGCAGTGGACGCCCTACGACAGCGCCGTGCAGTGCAGGCCGGCGCCCTGGTCCTCGAGGACCCCTTGGTCGACCAGCTCAACTTCGACGCGTTCAAACGGCTCAAGGCGCTGGCAGAAGACCGTCCTGACCTGTTCAAGGACCTGCTGGCCTTGTCGGCTGTGTGCCGGCACTTGGAGCGCATCGGCGACCATGCCGTCAACATAGGGGAGATGGTGGTGTACTACCTCGACGGCCGCGTGTTGCGGCATGCGCCAGTTGAGGATCGCCTCGGGTAGGGCACGACGGACTACGAGGGTTCCGCCCAGGGCGAACGATTCCGGTAGTACAAACAAAGTCTCGGGTTTTCGACGAACACGGTGTCGCCGCGCACGGAGAGTGCGGGCGTCGTGTGCCATCGTGCGAAACGGTTGACCGCCGCGTCTAGCACGTCCGCAGGACTCTCTGGCAACGACAAGGTGCCATCGCCGCGGGCAGTTGCGCGGTTGGCTGCTGCAAGGCCGCGAGCCAGCCCTTCGAGCACGACGAGTCGCGGCAATTCACGGCGTTCGGCCGGTAACCGAGCGAGTCGAAACGGGTCCGTGGTGCCGGCAGCCCGTTCAAGGGCGGTCCACGCAGCCCAAGCGGCCGCGTGCGTCGCCATCCACACGGCGTATTTGGGCCACGATTCGGCGAGCCTCGCCGCGAGTTGACCGCTGTAGACGGCGTCGCGCTGTGGATCGACTTCGACATTTCCCTGCCGATCTGTGACGAGCCGGAGCCGATCTCGGCTCGCGTCTCGGCGGTCCGCAACAGTTCCGGGCACAGGCTTTCCGACGATATCCATCGGCTGTCCGAAATGAAGGACAGCGGTGGCGTCTAGGTCCACGATACGGCGAAGGAAGGACAATACCGTTGTTGGCGCCGCTGATTCGTCGTCGGTAATAATGTACCGCTGCTTACCGACTTCGGCGAGGTGGTCGTCCATCAACGTGCCTGCCTCAAGCACGAGTTGGTAGCTCAGCGTGAGCGGTACAAAATAAACGTCGCGTTTGTGGCCCAAAGAAATGGACTCCTGCCATCCGGTCACGCCCGTGCCGAGCAGGCCCTTCTTCACGACCGTTTCAATCGCACCATTTCGCGACCGCGTGCCACCCGGGAAAAACAATGAATGTTGACCTTGGGCCACGGCACGTACGGAGTAATCCTTGAGCAAATCAAGGTAGAGTCGAGATTTCTTCGTTCGGTCGACGGTATAGGCGCCGAGCCTGCGCATCCACCAGCCGAGCCATTTGTTGCTGAACAAATTGAGGCCCGCGCCGTACAAGAATGGGGGCAGGCCGGCCTGGTGGAGCGCGAGCCCCACGAGCGGGCTGTCGAGGTTGGACACATGCGTAGGGACGAGCACTAAGGTCGCCTCTTGGGCGAGCGCAACGAGGCTCTGAATGTCGCCCTGCAACACGATTCGTTTGTGACTCCCTCCGACCGTGTGCTCCGTTGCCAGGCCGGGCGCTGTGAGCAGGCTGTGAATGGCGCGAGGGGCCACCCGGGTGACGAACGAGAATGCACGTTTGTCGAAATGCCCATGCACCTCATCGGCCCAGGCGGAAACCAGCGCCAGCGCGGCGGTTTGGCGGTCCGCACGCGAGCCTCGGACCACGGCTCGGGCCAGGGCGTCGAGCCGTAGAATTTCGCCGGGCAGGGGCCTGGCGCGCTCGAGGCGCTGCCGCTCGCGCCACAGGGCGTCTTCCGCGAGGTCCATGAGCGAGGCGTCTGTACATCGGTCTAGCCGACGCCTGCCGCGGTCCACCAACTCCCGGAGGACTAAGCCGCGCGGAGGCGATTCGCGGAGGTCTGCGCCGGCGCTCTCAGAGAAGGACATACACGGCAGAACCCGATTCCGCCTCGGCGACAATATGCTCGGCGACGAGTAGGTCCAATCTGTCCACCAGTTCGTGCTCGTTGAGTGACAGTCCGTGCGCGAGGTCGGAGACCTTGACGTTTCCACGGCCTTCTAGAGCGTCAAATACGACGCGGAGTGGGGCAGACAATTCCTCGGGTACGAAGGGCCGACCACTCTGTGCGCGTACTTCGGCGCGGATTCGTGCGGTCACCGCGCCTGCGTGGCCCAACGTTTCGCGCCACCACGCCGCGGCATGACCGACGTCTATTTGTTCGGAGAGCAGTAGCCTTGCGACCTCATCCTCGCCCAACGGTATCGGCGCGATGTGTTTCGCATCTGCCAGTTCGGGAAGCGGTCGATCCGACAGCAGAATCCAGGCGCCTGGGCCGTTCGGCCGCTCCAATTTGGAACCGGCCACGACTTCTTCAACGTGAATGTAGGGCACGTCTCCGCCGGGTGCGCCCAAGCCCTCTCTCGCCGCGTGCCATGCAGCCTCTCGCACAAGGCGCCGCTTCCCGGAACCGATGGGGCCGTATACGACGACAGTGGCGGATCCGCCGTCGGAGGCCTCCACGATCGCGCGTGCGAGGGAATCCCGTTCCGCCACGTTGCCAAGCGTGGGCGTCGAAGACCGGCCAGATGCGGCCGCTTCGAACCGGTTTCGCGCTTCGATCGCGGAGGCAGGGCGACAGGAGGCACGCCTGGCGAGCAGGTCACCCAACAGGTCGTCCAACGCTTCGCTCACGCCATGTCGCCACGTGCTCACGGGCATCGGCAACGTGATGCCTGGCAACCAGGTCAGCGCCGCGGGGTCGGGGGCGCGAAAGGGAAGGCAGCCTGCCAGCGCATCGTAGACTGCGGCTCCGAGCGCCCACAGGTCGGTAGCGGCGCTAGGGGTTTCGCCAGCCAGAAGCTCTGGGGCCGCGAACCCGAGCGTTCCCCGAAAGTGGGTCCGCGTTTCACCGGCGCGCACCGCGATTCCGAGGTCGAGCAACGTGGCATGGGCGTGGTCGTCCACGAGCACATTGGCGGGCTTGACGTCGCCATGGACAACGCCCTGTTCGTGCAGCCAAGCCAACGCGTCCGCAAGTTGGGCCGCGACACGCGCGATGTCTGAGGGTTTCCGATCCTGGGCCCAGACGTCCAGTGCGTCCCCAACGATGGGTTCGCATGCCAGCCAACCGAAATCGGGGTCAACTTCGATCAGTCGCGGCAGGTGTGGATGCGTGCCCAGCACCAAAACCTCTGCTTCTCGCCGAAGCGCTTCCACGCCCGCAGCGCCACGTGGCACCTTGAGTACGACACCTTCACCGTCTGGATCGGCAGCAAGCCAGACGGCGGCATGCGCACCGACGGCAAGGAGCTGTTCTGCCCGGTACGGGCCTGTTCCTTCTGGCGCTTCCATGGACGAACCCGATAACCGACGGCGCCATGGACGAACCGCTTCTCCACATCGTGTTGTACCAGCCCGAAATTCCCCAGAACACAGGGAACGTCGGTCGGCTCTGCCTCGGGCTGTCGGCGCGGTTGCATCTGATTCCGCCGCTTGGCTTCGATTTGTCCGAACGCGCTGTGCGTCGCGCAGGGCTCGACTACTGGAAGAATGTCGATCTGACGGTGCACAAAGATGCCGAGGCCTTTTGGGCGTGGAGCGTAGGGCGGCGTCTCTGGTTGTTCAGCAGCCACGGGGCTCGGGTCTACACCGACATCGAGTTTGCAGACGGCGACGTGCTCATGTTTGGCTGCGAGACCTCTGGCCTACCCAAAGCGTTGTGTGAGGCCCGTGGGAGCTGGTTCATCCCGATGCCAGGCGGCACCCGTTCGCTCAACCTACCGAATGCGATCGCGATCGTCGCGTGGGAGGCACTCCGGCAGCGGACGAATTCCGTCCGGCAGTTGACGGGGGGCACCGCGACTCCGCGTTAGCGCCCGCGCCCTCGATCTGGAGACGGCATGCCGATTGTGTCTTTGCGAGCCGTTGAAAAGGACTACCCGCTAGGGCAGGTGATTGTCCGCGCATTGCGCGGTGTGGACCTTGATTTTGAAAAGGGCGAGTTTTCGGTCGTCGCGGGGCCATCGGGGTCAGGCAAGACGACGCTTCTCAACCTCGTAGGGTGCGTGGACACCGCCACACGCGGCGTCGTCACCGTCGATGGGCAAAACACGGCGACGTTGAAAGACCGTCAGCTGACCTCTCTCAGGTTGCACCGCCTCGGCTTCATTTTTCAGAGCTTCAACCTGATCAACGTGTTGGACACGTACCAGAACATCGAGTTTCCGCTGCTCCTGCTCGGCGGTGCCACGGCCGGGGAGCGACGGAAGCGCGTTGCCGAACTTGTGGAAAAGGTTGGACTGACCGACCAGGTTCGGCAACGGCCGAATGAGTTGTCTGGGGGTCAGCGCCAACGTGTGGCCATCGCACGCGCGTTGGTCACGCGACCCGCCATCGTGTTGGCGGATGAACCGACCGCCAACCTAGATTCCACGACGGGCGCGACCATCATCGAGATCATGAAAGAACTCAACAGAGTCGAGGGCACGACGTTTATCTTCAGCACCCATGACCACGCAGTCATGCAGCATGCGCGGCGCATCGTTCGGATCCAGGACGGGGTTGTGGTGCAACCATGAGGATTGTCGGACTCGTGCTGAGGATTTCCGTGCGCAGTCTCATCGCTCACCGCGTCAAGACAATGCTCGTCGGGGCCTTGCTTGCGGCCGGAACCTTCCTCGTCGTGTTCTTCGGCGCTCTCATGTCCAGCGTCGAAGAATCGATGCGTGGCGCCATCACCGAATCGTATGCGGGCGACCTTCAGGTGTACAGCAGCGACGCAAGGGACGCCTTGGAGCTGTTCGGCAGCTTCCGACTTGGGAGTACCGACATCGGCGAGATTCCCGATTTTCACGTCGTCGAACAAGCGCTCACCGAGATCGCTGGGGTGCGTGCCGTGATCCCGA